>NZ_JBYLHY010000069.1:0-6002 GCF_057749925.1 Paenibacillus sp. sgz302191 | reverse complement strand
CAACTTGTGGAGGTCCTATTCTTTGCGACGATCAGGAGGAGAACAATCTAGCGATTTGAGCTGAATACGATTCCCTTGTCCGAGTTTTATAGATTTATATTACCCATGTGAAACTGCGAATAGCCAAGTAAAATTATTTACTACATATTGACAAAAAGAATCTAAAACTCGAATCACTTTCAAAATTAACTTATGAACATGCCAGCTCGTTCTTGAATTATTTGAGTCAAAACGAAAAATCCAGATCAACTGTTAGAGGCATGCAACGGACATTGACATTATTTTTTGAGTTTTTGGCAAAAAAAGAGCTTTTAGCAGATATTAGTCATGATGATTTTATTAGAAAACCAAGTCCACATGATCCTCATCAAACCTACACACTTTCACCTTTTAAAGGCGTCGTTCTTCCTAGTCGAAGCACACCGAATCAAGCTCATATGTTACCCGAAGAATATATTATTCCTTTCATAGAAACAGCTGTTAGAGTAGCGAACCCTATAGCCTTGGGTGTTTATTTGCAATGCTTTGGAGGAATTCGTGTCGGAGGTCTTGTCAACATTCGTAGAGAAGATATTACTTCAATAGGGGCTTATGGAGCTCACGGTATGATTATAAGATTACGGAAACAAATGATGAGACAAGATATCACTGATCTTGAAGGAGCTAATTACGTAAAAAAAACAAGAAGACAAGTAATCTTCCCAATAAAAAACTGGTTACAGATATTATATAAAGAACATCTTCATAATTATCAACCACTTGATGAATCAAACGCGCTATTCGTTACCCACGACGGAAAGGCAATGACAGGGAGTTCTTACAGGTATCACTTTTCAAGGGTTAAGAATGAGTTTCTTCGTAGGCTAAGGAAATCAAGTAATCCTGTAGATCGTGTGAATGCTTCTAAACTAGAAGAGTTTAAATGGTCCACTCACATAGGTCGTGGTATTTTTACTAACCTGTTAGCAGAAGAAGCATTGAACGCGTACGATATAGCTTTACCTAGAGGAGATACGAATTTAGCTTCTTCACTTATATACCAAGGTAATACGTTAAGGATGAAAGAAAAGCTTGAGGCACGAATGGAAAATTTATATAAAGATTACATTCCTAATCTTTTGAACAAATAATGGGTGATTATTGATGGAATACTATACAACCAAAGAAGCGAGTACTCTATTGAACTATTCAGCTACCCAAATTCGTCTTTTGATCAAACAAGGCCGATTTCCGGGAGCAATCCAAGTTGATCGTAGAAGATGGCTGATTCCAGTAAAACAAGTTGAACAACTTAATGAACAACTAAACAATATTGATTATAATCATTTCTACTCAACACTTGAAGTAGTAAAAAAGTTAGGCCACACTAAAACGACAATCTTTAAAAAAATCGAGTCAGGGGAATTTAAAGATGCTTTGTTCTCTAGAAATCAGTGGTGGATACCAAAAAATGAAATAGATAACATGGTTAGTTACATAAATGAGATAAATTCTAATTATTTGATTGCTCCTCAAGTCGCTGAAATTTTGGATTGCTGTTTGCACACAGTCCTCAAGATGGTACGTTCTGATACTTTCCCAAATGCTATTTTCTTTCAGAAAGCTTGGAGAATTCCGCGCTCCGATGTTGATGAATACATTAAAAAACGTTTACAAGATAGAAAAAGCTTTCTATCAACCAAAGAAGTTGTGAAGTTGATGAACTTGAGTATACGTTCTGTTAATGCAATGGTGTCCGCTGGTAAAATTATTGGCGCATTTAAAAATGGGAAAAGCTGGTTCCTTCCTGAGGACTCTGTAAAAGAAGTGCTTGCACAAATGCAAGAAAAAGAACAACAATCATTCGATCCGATTAATATATTCAAAAGAGGAATAACTGGAATTCAACGGCCCCAGCATTTAAAAGAAACCATTCGATTATTCGATGAGTTTGTTTTAACCAAACTATCAGCAAGTCGGGCTTCAGAGGAAATACGTCAAGCTGCCGCTAGACAATATGTAGCTACCATAGAAAATTTGATTTCTCAACTACACAAAGAAGTATTTAATCTATCAGATGAAGAGGTAATTAGGATTCTTAAAAGCGATAAATTGAATCATTTAAAGAAATATACTTTCGTTCAGTTTCTTGATTATTGTACTGGTGTAGTTTCATGTAAATTTAAAAACAAATACCGCGAAGTTCGATTTAACAATAAGGAACAAGAAATATACCCACCTGATATTTACTACTCCTACTACACTTTTGTACAAAATTTTAATTTACATATAAATGAGGCAGTAGCTAGTCGTAAATATGCTGTTACTTGGTTATATGTATTGATCCATATGATTGATGCTTGGAGAAAAAATGATATTTTAAAGATGCCTACTGTTCCAATTGAAGCAATTCAAATTGAATCATTTAATGATTTCACAGGATATACTTTTACGAAAGCTTCTGCACAATTATTGTTGAGTCAGATTGCATCAAGGGTTGAGCGAATGTATGTTTCAAAAACCGGTGCACTCGGTCATTTCACCGTTAATGAAGATATGCAGATCCCCACAGCTATAGCACTTACGATATGTGAGTTACACCGAAGAAAAATGAATGATTGTGTTTTATTACGCTTCTGGTCAGTCAATGCCAAGAGGAAAGATCCACACAAAGATATTCATTTCAAACCATTTTTCGAATCGAAACCTGAATTAATAGGTTTTTCGAGCTTAAAAATGAATCGTAGTCTTCTTACATATTTTTTCTATAGCGTAACTGAAGGTAAAGCAGATGCTGATATTTCATATTATCTAGCTCAAAGATTACGGAGTCATCTTGCAGAAGATACAACGGCCATTTATATACAATCTACAAATATGGATGGGCACTTGGATAGGGTTTCTATTAATCTGTTTAACCGCGGTCACTTTGGCTGGCTCTATAATTATATTCTCAAGTTAGCTTTCCCGGATGGGAAAACAAGCCATTTAAGCATGGAACAACAAACGCTAATGATTTCAGAGTTTAGAAAGGAATACACTCCCCTTCAACTAGAAGGCCTCGCTTATTTTTTAAAAAAACAGCAAACAGAGAAGCAATCATTGGCTTTGAAAATAGCTGAATTACCGATCGAAGCGCTTAACGATAAAGTGCATAAGATTTTTCGTGGAGAAATGCCTGCAAAAATAAAAAACGCCCAATGTTTCACGTACCCTCATTGTGCTTGTCCTACTGCAACCTCTTGTTTGCAGTGTGAATATGTCATACCTAGAACCTATTTGATGATATCTATTGTTGAAGAGATTAATAAACGCGTAGAATCTATAAAGCGTTCCACTTTTACAGCGGTTCGCACCCGAGAGTCCATATTAATTTATAAAATGCTTGACCTCTTATTGCAGGCTCAACATGAGTTCGGTAGACAATATGTAAGTCAATTTATTAATTTGAAAGATCTTGAAACAAAACTAATCAGTATTGATCATCTGCTAATAGAGACAGGAGACTTCAAGTAATGAACACAGCTCTAGTTCAAAGGGAAGTTATTACAAAGACAATCAAGAACAGACACATAGAGTCTATCGGTTTCATTTCTTACACAACCGAAAATATAGAAATATTCCACTCCTTGTTCGAAGAACTAATGAATGATGACGTGATGGCAAAAGGAGCATTCAATGATCGTGTTTTCAAGTTTCGAAACAAGGATTCATATGGAACGTTCATCTTTGATTTAGATATGTATGCGGATTTACAAATGGCTCTAAGATGTTGGGTATTATTAAACAAATCAAATTCAATTAGTACCACACAACTTTTAGGTTCATTCAATAAGATTAAATCGGCCGCATTCTTAACGAATGGTTTTAGTTTTGAAGAAGATACATTAGCTGTATTTGAAAAGCAACTCAGGGAATCATCAATACGCGTAAGTAAAAAAATAAGCGAATCAGTTTTACAATTCTTATCCTTTACAAATCATCCCCACTATGACGTATACCATGAAATATGCAATCCATTTATTTATCGAATGGTCACCGTACGAGAGCTTCCCCCTTATCAAGATATTTTAAACTTTGATGATGTAATGAATCGATTTCTTATGGTATGGAATGAAGATGAGCGATTAAAGTTTTTTTCTATCATTTTATGGTGGAGAATTACAAAGATTATCCCTATGCGCCCTAGCGAGTTTTGTTCAATAAAGAGAGATTGTCTGACAATTACTCATGATGGGAAATATTTCATTACTATACCTAGAGAAAAGCGCAAACCGAGAAATAAGTATGAAATTGAAGTTACAGATACCCTACAGATCAATAAGGAAACGTACCAACTTATTACGGACTACATTGAACTAACATCTCCTTTTCCTCCGACACCTTACCTACTCTCCTATAGTGCTTACTGTGAGTTTTTGAAAAATAAACCATTCTCAAAAATAAATACTGATTTACTTGCACTTAACCAGTTCTCTAAACTTCTTAATCAGTTTTATGACGAAATTGTAATTCAGAAATTCAATCGAAACGATTTAGAAAGAATTACTCCAGGTGACACGCGCCACTTTGCATTTTGTAATATGATGCTCCAAGGTTTTAATATGTTAAGTATTGCTCGAATGGGTGGACACCACAGCTTACATAGTCAGATACATTATCACAGTCACTTGGATCACTTTGCTGAATCCTATGTATATACTTTAACCCAAGCACATCGAATGGCACGAATCAACTTATCGAATACTGATATAAATCTCGACTTCAGAGAACTGCTTGCTAAAGGACAATTGTATGCAATAAGTGATTTTGAGGAAGTTCATCAAGTTGAATATGGTTATTGCACAGATCATCCATTAAGATGTAGAGTCGGGGATTGTAGATTTTGTGAGCACTTTTTCATACCCAAAGAAAAATTAAAGGATTCTTATAAATGGCTTAAAGATTGCTCTGACACACTGGCCGCGCGCATCAAAGAACAGATCGAATTAATGAAGCGAATAAGTAAAGATATGGTTTATAATCTTCAAACGTTAGAATATCAACATACTACACAGGAACAATTGGCATCCGCGGCAAATGAACTTAGAAGAATATTTGACCAAAAATCGATGGTTGACTATCTAATGGAGGAAAACAATGATTAAAAAAGAAAAAAAGTCAGGTAGACCTGAAGTCTACTCGGACAAGCAACTTAAGGATATTTTACTTAAATATACTGTTAAAAATCCTGGAAAAAAAATTAATTCTCTTCAATTAGAAAAGGAAACCGGTATTAAAAGACATGTTTGGTCAAGACGTATGAAGCAAGAAATTAACAATCTTAAATGCCCTATAGATACAGAATTCGGAGGAAAAGATGGTACGCTGCCCCTCCCCAATGTGATTGAATTAGTTGAAACGTACTGGAACAATAAAAAGAAGTTAATTCAATCACTATATCACGTTAACGAGTTAATTCAATCGTCATACGAGCAAGCTTTAATGTATCATGGGAAGTGTATTGAATATGAAGAGCTAGAGAAGAAATATAGTCAAAAACTCGTGGAAACTGAACAACTTGAAGAAAGAATACGATATCTTGAGAAGAAATATTTAGAAGTAACAGTGCAGGCAACATATAAATCAATTCAAAAAGAGCAAGGCTTAAAAAATGTAATTGACTTAAAAAATAAAAATACGGATCAGCCGGCATTAAGCACAAATTTCAGAAAATATTATAAAGAGTTATTCGATTAACACTACCAGAATAAAATGATAAAAAATTAATAAACGCGTAGAATCTATAAAGCGTTCCACTTTTATAGCGTTTCGTACCCAAATGAAAAATGGTTACTTTAATGTCCACTATTTATGGGGAGTCGGATAAAAAAGTAACTATTTTTCTGTCGTTATTGATGACAATAGGTAAGGCTCACCCTCGGCATATTCCGTTAGGGTTGCCTTTTCCCTTGTCTCACACCGTACGTGCCACTTTCGCGGCATACGGCGTTCCATCTTTACGTAACGATACTTATTATCAG
>NZ_JBYLHY010000068.1:0-6697 GCF_057749925.1 Paenibacillus sp. sgz302191 | reverse complement strand
ATTTGCCGAGAATGGACAAGAGGCGCTGGAGCTGCTTCGCCATGAGCCTGCGGATATTATGATCACAGATATCCGAATGCCAATTATGGATGGGTTCGAACTGCTCGATCAGCTGCAAGGCCACCCGATTAAACCCGAGATTGTATTGCTGTCTGGCTATAATGAGTTCGTATATGCGCAGAAAGCGATTCGCTGTGCTGTGAAGGATTATCTCTTGAAGCCTGTGAAGCGGGAGGAGTTGTTTGCCGTCCTGGAGCGATTAAGGCAGAACATAAGGATGAGAGAAGAACGAGCAGACAAGTCGCGTGAAGATGCCAGACTTGTTGCTGCCGAGCTAGTTACCCAGCATTTGACCCAGAAGGATGTGGATGACGCGGTAACAGAGAACAAGCTGAAGCAGGCCGACTTTTGATGGTTGGATACAGGAATACGCTGGGCTTGCTTACGCGGCGCAGTGGAGGATCACAGCCTAGCGCACGGATGCTGCCTCTTTCAAGAAACAAATCGAAGAGCTGTTACAAGGGCAAATGGATTGGATGCTCACGCGTGATGGAGAAGGCGGAACGATTAGGTTGTGGTGCAAATTGGATTTATTTAAATGGAAGCAATATGAATCAGCAATCATTTTACTAACCGTGAGATGGTATTTAAAATATAGTTTAAGCTATCGAGACATCGTAGAAATGATGAGTGAGCGAGGTTTAAAGATATCCCATACAACGATCATGAGATGGGTCCATGAGTTTGGACCCGAAATAGATAAACGAATTCGCAGCTATGCCGGCAGCTAAGCGTTTCTTTACAAAGGCTTTGTCCTTGCCACATAATCAAATACCTCGTAAAGAAACCTTGATTAGACAAACAAAGCATCTAAACAACATTGTGGAGCAAGATCATCGATTCATAAAAAAATCACAAAACCGATGCTTGGTTTCAAATCATTTCTAACTGCAGAACAGACGTTAAAAGGAATCGAGGCCATTCATTTGATTAGGAAAGGGCAGGCCGAAAATAATTCTTCTGTCCTCTCAGCTGTTGAATGGCTCAATAACATTGCTGCTGGAACAAGGAGGCTCCTCTTATAGCATTCGCTATGCCGCGGCGCTCGTATCGTTATGGATACTATGGGGTTCAGTATTCCTGGCGCTGAAGGTCGTTATAACGGAATATCCGCTGTATTTGATCGGCTTTCGCTTCGTTATTTGCGGGACGGTATTGCTGCTCTGGTGTTTGTGGCGCAAGCCAGCTACAGCTCGTCCGAAGGGCAAACAATGATTTTAGCGAGAATAACGGCAATGAAATCCGTTAGAGTATGTTAGCTCGGACGCGCAGGGGGGAGGGCGAACCTTCAGACTGTTGATTAAGGCTTCGTCGTTCAGAATTTGAGTAAAAAAAGCCAGCCTGTTGAGTTTTATCGACAGGCTGACCGTACCGTCAGGGAGATGTTACCTGGCGGTCCTTTGGGTTCTTATAGGAATTGGGGATAGGTGCTTAAGTAATCAAGTGAACCGCCGTAAGAATATTTGATTTTGTACGTACCTTGCGTAAATACCGTATTGAAGTTGATGGTGAAACTAACGGTAGCAGGATTACTGAAAATATTCGAACGACTCTTCTCAACAAGCTGTTCTGTGCCATTTACGACACGGTACACATCCGCAAATATGACCCCTGCTCCAGGCGAACCGCTAAAATACGCAGTTCCAGTGATTCTCAGTGTTCCCTGACCCGTAATGGTATCTGTAGAGGACAGTGGGGTCGGATCAGCGTGTACAGCGGTAGAGAACATAAAGAGCATCATGACAGACAGCATCAGAACCATTAACTTCTTCGTTTTCAATAACATCCATCCTTTCAAAAGGGGATTTGATGAAGGAGTTTCTAGAGGCATGAATGCTAGACAGTTTTCAACCCTTCTAGGATTCATTATACCATATCATGTAATTTTATGAAAACATTTTCCTGTGTATGTAAAAAAGTGGTCAAGTATGCGTGGTCTTTCCATTCAAGTATTGAACCCCATACCCCTCACAGATCCGTACGGGCGAAATTCACGCATACGCTCTTCACTTCACCATTCGCCCTGGGGAACCCTTCTTTGCGGTAAAATCTCGGAGGATCTGTTACTTTTGTCTGATTCAAATGGAGATTACTACTGGGATAAGGTTGAAGAGAAAAATATCAAATATTTTGTGCGGCAATGTGCAGAACATCCGTGGGCAAACCACTTTGCATTAGCGCTTATATGTTTGTCCGACCGAAATTTAACACCACAATCGATTATGAATATTACGAGTTCTCTGAATGCTCGATTTCGGGATTTGTTCAATCATTATAAGCTATCGGCCATGGAGGAGTTTTTGCCAACGCACATAGAGCAGTACGTAACAGGTCAAATTCTGCCAGATCATTCTGATCGACAACGGCAATCTATTTTAACTGGGTACAACACCTTTATGTTTAACCTGAAAAAATGGTTAGGTACGAAGTTTAGCGATGAAAAGCAGGCTGCACTGGCCATTATGAACGTTAGAGAGCAGCGTTTGGCGCTCCCAATAGAATTTCATTACGACGAATCAGAATATGTTGGTGAACGATGGCATTTTATTCTTAGTAACTCAAACTTCGCAGAGCGAAATTGGTCTTAAACCCTTGATAAATAAAGCTGTACTAGGATAATGATTTATCTCTTGCAAAAATAGAAAAACACCGCTTCCGTTTGGTATAGTGATTGTGTCGAGCAACCCACTACCACACAGAAGAGGTGTCCATTATATGATAGAGCAAAAAGAGCCCTGCAATCAACTACCAAAGGAAATTAAACCAGCTTTTAAAGAGCTTCAGGTGCTTAAGCATTTAAAAGACGCGAAAATCAACAAAAAATTTGGATTTACGGCGGCCTATCTTTTTCAGCTTGTTTTCGTGCTTTTGTTTCATCAGAAAAATTGGTTTCGCCTGCTCGAAAGTGCCAAAGTGAATCGTTTCCCGGCAAAGACTCCGTTTATCGATTTTTAAATCACACGAAATTCGCGTGGCGGCAGTTCCTCTTATCTCTGAGCGCTGCGACAGTTCAGAAAGTCGAACGACTTACTTCCGATAACCGAGTCACTGCATTCATCTTTGATGATTCGATGTTTGCTCGTAACCGCAGTAAGGCGGTGGAATTGCTCGCAAGATTTAGAGATCACGCTACCGGAGCCTATTACAAAGGTTTCCGCATGCTTACGATGGGGTGGTCGGACAGCCATTCGTTTATCCCCATGGATTTCGCCTTACTCAGTTCTACGAAGTCGCAGATCAAAGGCATTACAGAGGGAATTGACAAACGTACCATCGGTTATAAACGCCGTGAAGAATCATTACTCCCGACTCCGCAAGTGATTGCATCCATGATGGATCGCGCCATTGCCAATGGTATCTCAGCCTCTTACGCCTTAATGGACAGTTGGTTTACCCATGCGCCATTCATTAAAGAAATACTGGGCCGCGGACTACATGTCATTGGTATGATTAAAAATGACAACAAACGATACCTCTATTTTCCAGATACATTCTGCTTGCATGGCAGCATCGGCAAAGCACCGATCCACGCACACTTGGCTGTTTGTTTTATTTGCTTTGCGATGAGGTCAGCACTTTGGACTGGGTCGTTGCCTTGCAGCAACTCATCGATTTGATTAATGATGTGGCAATAAAGGCAGACAAAAAACTCTCAAAATTGATTAAATGTCAACTCCAACAATGGATCGCGGGTTTGCCCAGTTATCTCAAGGCTTACCTGCCTATTTCAAGCTGCGAAGTTTGAGTTATTAAAATAAGATCGGTGGGCTTAAAGATGGTATGAGTATGGCTGCGCGTTTAGGAGATGAGACAACCGGAATATGATTAACTAGAACATCATAGTTACCTAAAGTGTAATCTCTTTCTTTTTCTTGCAGTAACCTTTATACTAGCAGGAGGGTTCTGCACAGCTGAAAGCCTGTTTGTTTATGGCAAGATCACCCCTATATATAGGACACTAAGTTCGCCAACCTAACAGACGAAGGAGCATTATGAATGGGTAAAATGCGTAAATCAGCAATGCTGTTGCTAGCTATGATGACGTGTTTGACGTTAGCGGCTTGTTTTAGGGGCACTGCTGAGGATCATACGAACTCCAACGCCAATCTTATGGAGGCAGATGCTTCTCAAACGAAGCCTTCTCCGGATGAGCCTGCCTGGAAGCAGGACACGACACCGATTACGTTTGACTGGTATATCAATTTCAATTGGTTCGGCGGCAAGTGGGGAGGCAACGTCGTTTCCGATTATATAACGAAGAAGACGGGCGTCAGCTTGAACTTTATCAAGCCTGACGGCAACGCCAACGAGAGGCTCAACACGATGATTGCAGCAAGGTCGCTCCCTGACTTCATCACGCTGGGCTGGTACGAGGATGCCGTGCTGAAGATGATCAAGGTAGATACGGTGCTTCCATTGAATGAGCTAGCGGATCAGTATGATCCTTATTTCTTTAAAGTCGCAGACCCCACGAAGCTTAGCTGGTATACACAGGCTGACGGCAATGTGTATACCTACCCGAATGCATCTTCATCCCCTGCGGATTATCAAAAATATGGTCAGCTTTTTACTTCTAATCAGACCTTTGTTGTTCGGAAAGACATGTATGAAGCACTTGGGAAGCCGGATATGAGCACGCCGGAAGGTTTTCTCGGCGCGCTGAAGGCTGCGAAGGAGAAGTTTCCGAAAGTGGACGGCCAGCCGCTCATTCCGATCGGCCTGACTGAATTTACGGAAACCGGCAACTATTCGCTGCAAGAGATGCTTCAGAACTTCCTAGCAATTCCGCAGCAGAAAAACGGCAAACTGTACGATCGTCGAAGCGATCCAACCTATCTGAAATGGCTGAAGGTGTTCCGCCAGGCGAATGAGGATGGGCTGATGGCGCCAGATGTCTATATTGATGGCGGACGAAAGCAAATAACTGAAAAAATATCGCAAGGGCGTTATTTTGCCATGCTGTATCAGTGGTCTGATTTTACAAAGAACAACCAAGCGTTGTATCAGAAGGACCCGAATAAGGTGTATATCGCGATTGATGGTCCGGCGAATGATGCGCATGATGTGCCAACACTTACAGGACCAGGCATCTCCGGTTGGACGGTGACGCTCATCTCGAAGAACGTCAAGGATAAGAAGCGGGCAATTGCCTTCCTCAGCTATTTGCTCAGCGAAGAGGGGAACAAGGATCTGTTCTTTGGAGTGAAGGGCGTTACTTACGATACGATAGAAGGCAAAGATCAGTTCCTGCCGGAGGTCCTGCATCTGCTCAACACCGACCGCAAAGCGTTCGATAGCAAATACGGCGCTTTTTATATGTACTGGATGCTAATGAATACGAACATGAATCTAGCATGGGCCCCGCCTGATGTTGGGCCTGCCAAACAAATTGCCGATTGGACGAGGGGCAAGACGATCAACATGACCTGGTTCGACAATCTGGTTCCGGACACGACGACGAAGGAAGGTGTTGCGGAAGGCCAAAACAATTGGCTCTGGGGCAGTACGCTGCCGAAGCTGCTGATGTCCAAGTCGGATGCTGAATTCGATCAACTGTTCGCCGGATATATGAACAGCCTTACCGAGCGAGAAGCTATCGAAGTTAGCCGCCAAGCAGCCTATGAACGAAATGTACAGAAGCTGAAGTCGCTCAATCAATAGTTCTATAGAGGAAGCACAGGACGTGAAGTAGGAGATGGGATTCGCGGCAATGCGTTGGTTATCGGGGATACGTGCATATACATTTAAACTTTCACTTCAAGTCAAACTGATTCTGTCATTTGTGTTCGTTATCTTCATACCGGTTGTTCTATTCTCCTGGTATATGCTTAATGAAGATTCCGCCAAGGCAATGAAAGAATTGACGAAGAACAACGAGAATGTGCTGGCTGTCGAAAAGACGAACATTGCGAATAGCGTGGAGTTGATGGAATGGACCGGCCATCTTGCGTTATCCAATCGGGAAATGAACGATTTTATGCAAATTCAACAACGACAGGATACAGCGCGTGTTCTTCATATTAAGAATGAAGTGGTCAGAAACTTTCAATATTTTCTGTACAACAATCCACGAATTACGAATGTCCGGTTGTTCACGGACAACCCTTATGTGAATGAGATTTGGCCAGTCATCCAACAGGAATCACGTATTCAGGACGAGCCTTGGCATGATGAGGTGATGAAGCAGAGCGGTTTGCCCTGGTGGGAGATTGTACAGGAGAAAGTCGTCCTCACCGGTAAATCCGAACCATCGCCGAATGACCTCGTCATGACGTACTTACAGGAATTCAAATATGTGGACAACGCAACACATAACGGAATTCTAGAGGTAACGATGAAGCTGTCGAATTTCTTTTCTCGAACGTTCAGCAGTGTGGAGAACACAAACTCCCAGCTGATCGTAGTAGCAAGGAGCGGACAGGTATTCAGCTTGAAGACTTCACCTGTGTTCAAGCAGCACAGCGCGGAGCAATTGATGGAAAGTGTGAAGTTGACGAGTAATACAGATCGCGAGACGGTACAGTTCGAGGTTAATGGGCAGTCCTACTTGGCGATTCAGAGCTACATTCCATCGATCGACGTACATCTGGTCAATATGGTTAGTCTTGCGGACACGATGGAAGGCATTCACCATTCG
>NZ_JBYLHY010000067.1:0-8508 GCF_057749925.1 Paenibacillus sp. sgz302191 | reverse complement strand
GCAGCACCTGTGCGCCGGAATCTTCGAGGATGTAGCGAATCCGCTCCTCGGGATACTCGGGGTCGATCGGCACGTAGGCGCCTCCGGCTTTCAGAATCGCGTAGATGCCGACGATCATCTCCATCGAGCGCTCGGTCAGGATGCCGACCTTGCCGTCCGGCCCCACGCCTGCGGCGCGCAGCCTGCGGGCCAGCCGGTTCGCCCGCTCGTCCAGCTCGCCGTAAGTCATCACGGCGTCTTCGAAACGCACCGCCGTTTTATCCGGCGTACGCGCAGCGTGCTCCTCGAACATCGCGTGGATCGTCGTATCGCTCGGATACACCGCCGCCGTGTCGTTGAACTGCTGGATGATCAGCGTTTTTTCCGCCGGAGTGATCAGCTCCAGTTCGTTCACTTTTGCGTACGGATTGTCCGCAATTTGTTCCATAAGCTGGAGCAAGTGATGCTGGATTTGCTCCACCCCGTCGCGATCGTAGACAAGCGCATTGAAACCGAAGTCGATGATCGTTTCGTCGCCCGGCATAACCGTCAGCGTAAAGTCGTAGTTCGTCTGCTCGGACATTTCCGCGTTCAGGATTTCGAACGAATTGCCGTCTTTATCGCCAAGCTGCTCGATTTGCCGCTCAAGCGGGTAATTTTCAAAGATGAGAATGTGGCTGATCAAATCTTGCTTTTGCACGGTTTGCGCCTGAATTTCATAGAGCGGATGCGTATCGAAAGCTTGGGAGGCGATCGCCTTCTCCTGGTTCCGTTCCAACAGCTGCGCGAACCGTTCTTCTCCGGTACATGCGATTCGCACCGGAATCGTATTGATGAACAGCCCGATCATGCTCTCGATGCCCGGTATTTCCGCAGGTCTTCCCGAAACGACGCTTCCGTAAACGACATCCGTACAGTTGTTGTACCTTTGCAGTGCGATGCCCCAAATCGTTTGCATCAGCGTGCTGAACGTAACATGATGCTGCTTCGCGATGCGATTCAGCTTGCCGCTCAATTGTTTACCGAGCACGCTGGTAAGCTTCTCGCCCGCATAGCCCGCCGGTTTTCCGGCGCCAAGACGGTACGGAATTTCCGTTTGCTGCTCGAACCCGGATAAATACTGCTTCCAGTAATCCGCCGCAAGGACGCTGTCCTGTTTGTCCAGCCATTCGATATAACGGCTGTACGGCGTAACTGCGGCAAGCTCCGGCTGACGGTTTTCAAGGATCGCAAGGTACGTGCCGAACACCTCGTTGTTGATCAGGGACAAGCACCAGCCGTCCATAATGATGTGATGGAAACTCCAGATGAACGAGTATGCTTTCTCGCCCGTATGCAGAACCGCTACGCGCATGAGCGAATCCGCCGCGAGGTCAAACCCGCGAAGCTTATCCTTCGCCGTAAATTCCGCGATATAAGCGTTCTGCTCCGACTCGCTCAGACCGCGCAAATCTTCATAGCGGCACTCGCCGCGTTTATTCCGGTACACCATTTGCATCGGCTCTTCATCCCACGCCTGGCTAATGCCCGTGCGCAGAACGGCGTGTCGCTGCGTCAGCAGTTCCAGGCTTTGGCCGAAGGCTGCGATGTCAAAGCTTCCCGCCAAATCGAACGTCGCTTGCTCGAAATAGGCGCCGGACTGCGGGTCCATCACGCTGTGGAAGTACATCCCTTTCTGCATCGGGGTGAGCGGGTACACATTTTCCAGCTCGCCGATATGCGAAGTCCCTTCGCGCAGCCGATCCAGCTCGCCAATGCTCAGCCCTTTCAGCATAACGTCGCTTGGCGTCAATTCCGGCGACTGCTTGGCGGCGCAGTGTTCAATAATTTCCTGCAAGCTTGCGCGCAGCAACCCGGCCAGTCGTTCTATCGTCGCCCGCAAAAATGTTTTGCCGCTGTACAGAAGCGTAAGCGTCAGCCTGCCGTCCGCGACGATGCCGTTGATGCTCAGCGCGTGGTTCATCACGTTGCTGCCGCTGACGGAAAGTCCTGTCGCAAGCGCAGAAGGCGTAATCCCGCCATCTTGCAGCTTTTGGTCGAATTGGCCCAAGTAGTTGAAGCTGATTTCCGGCTCGGCGCGGAGCTGTTCGCTTTCGGACAATCCGGACAAATACCTCAGCATCCCGTATCCGATCCCTTTGCGCGGAATGCTGCGGAGGTCTTCTTTGACCCGCTTGATCCGCTGCGCCAAATCGCCGCCGGGCTCCGTACGGAGAAGCACCGGGTACTGCGTCGTAAACCAGCCCACCGTACGGCTGATATCGATATCCGGACGGACGGCTTCGCGGCCGTGCCCTTCCAGACTGACCAGCGCCTGCCCGCAGCCTGTCCATGCGTGCAAAGCCATGCCGAGCGCAGTCAGAAGCAGATCGTTCATTTCCGTGTTATAGGCCCGATGAGCCTGTTTCAAAAGAAGTTCGGTTTCCGCATCCGTCCATTCCACGCTGACCGTATCGCTATCGCCGATCGCCACCCTGCTTGTTTGCGCCAAATCTTTGGGCAGCGGCTTGACTTCCGCCCGATCGACCTGCTGCCAGAACGCCAGCTCGCTCTCCGCCGCGGTACTGCCGGCTTCCTGCTTGAGCGTTTGCGCCCAGGTGCGGAACGAATCCGTTTTGCGCGGCAGACGAATGGACTCGCCTCTCGCCGCCTGCTCGTATGCGGCCTCAAGATCTTCGAACAGGATGCGCCAGGACACGCCGTCTACGGCCAAGTGATGAATCGCGATCAACAGATGATCGCCGTCCGCGCATCGGAACAAGCCCAGCTTCATCAGCGGTCCTGCCCCAAGATCGATCGAGCTTTGCAGCCTGTTCGCGATCGCTTCGACAGCTTCCGCCGCCTGCGGCTGATCTCTGAGATCGTGCGTTTCCAGATGGTACATGTCGCCCTCGTGGGCAGCCCGGCCCCACGCTTCGCTTTCCTGATCGTCCAAGCGGTAGATCATGCGCAGCGCGTCATGATGCTCTGCGATTTTGGAAACCGCGCGGCGCAGCGCCGGTTCGTCGAATCCTTGCGGCCTATGGAGCATCACGGCCTGATTAAAGTGGTGCGGAGCCGCAAATTGCTGCTCCATGAACCACATCTGGATCGGCGTCAGCCCCACCGCTCCGGTCACTTCGCCCTGATCCGCCGCATGGCCGGCCGCTTGCAGATAAGGGCCGACTTCCGCAATCGTCGGGTAAGCGAACAGATCTTTCATGTCCAGCTTGTAGCCTTCCTGCAGCAGCCTGGAGGCGACTTGAATGGACTTGATGGAATCGCCGCCGAGCTCGAAGAAGTTATCGTGAATGCCGACGCTTCTCGCGCCCAGAACGCTCTGCCAAATGGCTGCGAGCACCTGCTCGGCCGCTGTACGCGGCGCCGCATAAGCCGACTCCGCCTGATTGCCGCCGTCCGGCGCAGGCAGCGCTTTGCGGTCGATTTTATCGTTCGGCGTCAGCGGCATCTGCTCCAGCTGCGTGAAATAGGACGGCACCATGTAGCCCGGAAGCGCCGCGCCGAGCACGCTGCGCAGCTCGCTGACGGCGAGTTTGCGGCTCGCTACGTAATAGGCGCACAGCTGATTGACTCCGGCAGCGTCTTCCCGCGCAATGACGATGACTTCCTGTACATCGTCAATCCGCAAAATTTGCGCTTCGACTTCGCCGAGTTCGATGCGGTAGCCGCGGATCTTCACTTGATGGTCGATCCGGCCCATGTATTCGATGCGGCCGTCCGGCATCCAGCGGGCAAGATCGCCTGTGCGGTACATCCGCTCGCCGCTGAACCGGCTGATCACGAATTTTTCGTCCGTCAGCTCCGGACGGCCCAGATAGCCGCGGGCAAGGCCCGGTCCGGCTGCGCACAGCTCGCCCGGCACGCCGACCGGCAGCAGCTGCCCGTACGGATCGACGATGTAGACATGATGGTTCGGCATCGGACGGCCGATCGAAATCAGGCTTCCCGCATCGGGGTCGGACGAAACCGGCCAGATGGAGGTCGCCACCGAGTTTTCGGTAGGTCCGTAGCCGTTATAATAATCCAGCTTGTCTTTCCATTTCTGGATCAGCTCACCTGATGTCGCCGAACCCGCCGTGAACAGGATGCGGAGATCCGGCATGCTGTCCGGCTCCAGATAAACCGCGTAAGTCGGCGGCAATGCGGCTATCGTGATGGCATTTTCGACCATATAGCGCTCAAACAATTGATAGTTCAGTATCGTCTCGGACGTCGGCACGTACAAGGCCGCTCCGCAGAAGAGCGCCTGGAACATATCCCAGCATGCGGCGTCGAAGGAAAGACTCGCAAACAGCAGGGCGCGGTCGTTCGTTCCGATACGGAGGGTACGGTCATAGTAAGCTTTCAGGTTAGCCAGTCCGCGATGCTCGACCAGCACTCCCTTCGGCTTACCCGTCGTGCCCGACGTGTAAATGACATAAGCGAGATCGTCCGCAGTGACGACCGGAGCCAGATTCGCTCCGTCGTCACTGTACGCCAGACGGTCGTCCAGTTCGACAACGGCGGCTTGGCTAACGGCGGCCTGCCCGCTCAGACGGCCCTGCGTCAGCAGCAATTGGGCCCCTGAATCTTCCAGCATGTAGCGAATGCGGTCTTTCGGATACTCCGGATCGATCGGAACGTACGCGCCGCCCGCTTTCAAGATAGCGAACACGCCGACGATCATCTCCAGCGAACGCTCCGCCATCAGCCCGACCAGCACATTCGGTCCGACCCCCATGCTGCGCAGCGTCCGCGCCAGCCGGTTGGCCCGCTCGTTCAATTGCATGTAGGTCAGCTTGCTGTCTTCGAAGAACACCGCAGTTTGATCCGGCGTCCGTTCCGCCTGCTCTTCCAGCAGCTGATGAATCGTCTTGTCGAGCGGCGAAGGGACGGCTGTAGCGTTGAAATCGTCGGAAATTTGCGCCTTCTCTTCGGCGGTGACGACTTCCAGCTCATGGACGCGGATATCGGGATTCGCCGCCACCTGTTTGAGCAGGTTGATCAAATGGCCCTGAATCCGCGCAACGGCTTCCTTATCGAACACCAACGCGTTGTATCCGACGTATATTTTCATCGAATCTCCGGGCAGCACGACAAGGTTGAACGGATAGTTCGTTTGCTCGACCGTCTGCACGCCTTTCATGGCGATTTCGCTGCGGCCGCCGCCGTCAAGCTGTTCGATTTGCTCTTCCACCGGGTAGTTTTCAAAGATCAGAATATGCTGGATAAGCTCCTGCTTTTGCTCCGTGCGCCCCTGAATCTCATAGAGCGGGTACGTATCGAATTCGTGGGAGGTGATGGATTGCTCCTGCGTCTTCCGCATGACTTCGGCAAAAGTTTCTTCCGCCCCGCAGCGGACGCGGACCGGAATCGTATTGATAAACAATCCGATCATGCGCTCGACTCCCGGCAGTTCTTCGGGACGGCCCGACACGACGCTGCCGAATACAGCGTCATCGCTGCCGTTATAGCGCTGAAGCAAAATGCCCCAGACCGCTTGAACGAGCGTATTGACGGTTACTTGATGCGTTTTCGCAGCCCGATGGATGCTTTCCGTCAGCTCTGCGCCCAGCTCGACATCCATTCGCTCCGATACGTAGCCTGCGCTTTTCAGCTGCTGCGGCTTGCCGCTCGGCACGACAGTCTGCTGCTCGTAGCCGGCCAAATACCGCTCCCAATAAGCTGCCGCCGCCCCTTGATCCTGCCGCTCCAGCCATTCGATATATTGACTGTACGGCTGTACTTCGGACAGCTTCGGTTCCAGACCGCCGACAATCGCGAAATACGCTTCGAACACTTCTTCGGCGACCAAAGAGAGGCACCAGCCGTCCATCACGATATGATGGAAGCTCCAAATGAAGCGGTATTTCTGTTCTTCCGTGCGCAGTATGGACACCCGGAGCAAAGAATCGCTATAGAGATCAAACCCTTGCGCTTTGTCCGCAGCTGTGAATTGATCGATATACGCCTCGCGCTCCGCCGGACTCATGTCCGTAATATCCGCATAGAAAAGCTTGCCCGGTTTGTTGCGGAGCACGATTTGCACCGGCTCTGCCTTCCAGCCCGTCACGAAGCTTGTCCGCAGCGCCTCATGGCGCGTTACGAGCAGATCAAAGCTTCTCGCAAAAGCTTCGACATCGAAGCGGCCTTCCAGGTCGAACGACGACTGCTCGAAGTAAGCGCCCGAGTTCGGGTCCATCATGCTGTGGAACAAAATGCCTTTTTGCATCGGCGTGAGCGCGTATACGTTCTCGAGCCGGCCGATGGACGCGGTTTGCGCCACGAGCTTATCCAGCTCTTCGATGGAAAGCCCTTTGTACGACACATCGCTTGGCGTCAGCTCCGGCTCTGTTTGGGCGGCGCAGTGTTCAATCACATCGTGCAGGTTGCTTTGCAGCGCCGCTGCCAGCCGTTCCATCGTCTCTTTGCGGTATTGCTTGCCGCTGTAACGAATCGTAAGCTGCAGCTCGCCATCCGCAATCATGCCGTTCAAATCGAGCGTATAGCGCAGCTCCGCGTTCGCACTCGACGATTCTCCGCCGGCATACGGCGACAGGCGGATGTCCTGCTCCTGCATGTCCTGATCCAGCTGCCCCAAATAGTTGAAGCTGATCTCAGGGTTCAGCGTGAAGCCGCTTCTTTCGCCGCTTGCGGCAGCTTCCGGCATATACCGAAGAATGCCGTAGCCGATCCCTTTTTGCGGAATGCCGCGCAGCTGCTCTTTCGTCTGCTTGATCCGGCCGGACAAGCTGCGGTCCGGCAAAGACGTCAGCACAACCGGATATATGCTCGTAAACCACCCGACCGTACGGGTAATGTCGATATCCGGAACGATCGCCTCCCGTCCGTGTCCTTCCAGATTGATGACGGCCTGCTCCACGCCCGCCCAGTCGTAAAGGGCGCCGCCGACTGCGGTCAGCAGCAGCTCGTTCACTTCCGTGCCGTAAGCGCGGTGGGCTTTTTTGAGCAGCAGCTCGGTTTCCCGCTTCGTCCATGCGACCGTAATCAGTTCGCTGTCGAGCTGAAGCGGCCGCTCGTGCGCGAAATCTTTGGGCAGCGGACTATAAACCGTCTGTTCGACCCGCTCCCAGTACGCCCGCTCACGCTCCAGCGCCTCGCTTGCCGCATAGCTGGAAAGCCGCTGCGCCCAGGCTTGGAACGAATCCGTTTTAAGAGGCAGACGAATCGTTTCGCCTTGCAGGAACTGCCCGTAAGCCGCAGCGAGATCTTCGAACAAAATGCGCCAGGATACGGCGTCTATGGCCAAATGGTGCACAGCGATCAGCAAGTGGTCGCCATCCGTGCAGCGGAACAATCCGAGTTTCAAAAGCGGTCCTTCGCCAAGCTTCATCGAACCTTGAATGTCGGTCGACTTGGACTCGACGATTGCTGTGCAGTCGGGTTCGTGCTGCAGATCGGCGACAACGAGTTCGAACAGCTCTCCCTCGCTTGCGCTCCGGTATCGCGCCTCATGAACGCCGCCGTCCGTCGGGAACACCATCCGCAGCGCGTCGTGATGCTCGGCAATTTTCTTCATGGCGGCGCGCAGCGCGCCTTCATGGAACCGCTCCGGCCGGTACAGCATGACCGATTGGTTAAAATGGTGCGCATCCGTCTGATGATGCTCAAAGAACCAGCGCTGCACCGGCGTTAGCTCGGCCGCGCCCGTAACTTCCCCTTGGTCGGCAATGCGCGTCAGCGTCTTGATATAAGGGCCCAGAGCCGCTATGGTCGGGTACTTGAACAAGTCCTTCATGTCCAGCTTGTAGCCCGCCTGCAGCAATCGGGACGATACTTGAATGGATTTAATCGAATCTCCGCCCAGATCGAAGAAATTGTCTAAAATGCCTACCGCACCGACGCCCAAAACGGTTTGCCAAATCGCGCAAAGCGTCCGCTCCACGTGCGTGCGCGGTGCGGCGTATTCCGCTCCGCTGCGGATGCCGGCATGCGGCTCCGGCAGCTGTTTGCGGTCGATTTTGCCGTTCGGGCTGAGCGGCATCTTGGCAAGCTGCACGAAGAACGACGGCACCATGTAGCCCGGCAGCTCCTGCGACAACGCTGCGCGAAGCCGGTCGGCGGACAGCTCTTGGTCCGCGACAAAGTAAGCGCACAGCTGTTTTTGCCCTTGACCGTCCGTACGGGCGACGACGACCGCTTCATCCACGTGCTCCACGTTCAGCAGCTGCGACTCCACTTCGCCCAGCTCGATCCGGTAGCCGCGGATTTTTACCTGGTGGTCGATCCGGCCCAGGTATTCGATATTGCCGTCCGGCAGCCAGCGCGCCAAGTCCCCGGTCCGGTACATCCGGCCCCCGTCCGCGAACGGATCGGCCACGAATTTCTCCGCCGTCAGCTCCGCACGGTTCAGGTAGCCCCGCGCCACGCCGACGCCGCCGATGCACAGCTCCCCGGCCACACCCACAGGCTGCAATTGCAGCGTGCCTTCTTTCACGATGTACAGCCGCGTATTGTGGATCGGCTTGCCGATCGGGATGACCGGATAATGCACATCCGGCTCGCAGTCGAAGTACGACACGTCCACCG
>NZ_JBYLHY010000066.1:0-9251 GCF_057749925.1 Paenibacillus sp. sgz302191 | reverse complement strand
AGTCGGCCACATTGCCGCCAAATGGCTGCTCATTTAGCGCTGCAAAGTATCGTTTCCTAAGCGAATCGTCCGTTTCAATATCTTCCCCTGGAACAAGCACGTCCGCCAGCTCCGCACGTACAAGGCCCGCAACGAAGTCAATCGGCAGCAGTGTGCCAAAATTTTGATTACCGACCGCCCCCGCCACTTCGCACTGCAATTCGAACTGGCCGGCTAATATTCGTTTCGTGGCAACAAAATTCACGCTGCCTATTGAATACCTCGTCCCGATTGGGATATCGAACGGAGCATTCGCATTCGCGTAGAACCGGCCTTTTCGAATTGCTTGCGTAGCCGGCTCACGGTTGACTCCGAATTCAGCGGTCCGGCGCGTCAGGTATTCGCCTGTCGCAGTATCGGCAAAGGATAGATCCGTGGATTTATCCATTTCCTCGTACATCTGTGCAAGCTCACGCGCTGCCGGTGCTAATGCATCGTAGATCACGCTCCCCGGGCGCTTATCCACGGCTGCGGTTACGCGATCCAGCATGCGCTGCAGGATCGTCCCATAGCTCTGCGTCTCATACATTTACATTCACCCCTGAACGAAAGTTTCCATACTGCGATATTACAGTGAATTCAGCATAAGCAGAATCGCCGTCGATAGTGATCTTCATGTCCTCAACGGATCGGATCCGGTCATCCTGCAGCAGCGCGTCCGAAATCCTTCTGCCCAACTCAGATTGTATATATGAGTTGTCTTTTCCCGGCGCCGCGTCCAGCTCGCTACCATAATCCGGGCCGTAGATGTTGTGTTCGAATCGCTGTGTTTGAAGAATTTTATAGACAGCCTGCTTAATGGCGTCGAGCCCGTCCGCGTCGCCCACAATGCGCTTGTTTTCGAAATCAATGCGGTATGTCCGGCTTGTTTGCTGCGTTTGACTCAGTTGAGAATTACCTATACCTCCTTGCGGAATCATGCTCACACCACCCTATCTAAAATTACAAACTGTTGGCCGCCCTGCATCCGAAGGAGCAGCACAGAGTCGCCGGCTTGAAGCCCGCGGCGGATTACGACTGTTTGCGTTCCAACGACAACCGAATACGGCGTTAGCTGCTCCGGCACAATCAAAAAGTCCTCATCGAGCGTCAGCCGCTGATCAACGGTCACCTCAAGAGGACTTGTATTTATTACCGAACCATATAAGATAGCTACGGGCGAGCCGGATTCTACAGCCCCTATGCTGGCCTGTTTAAAGAGTCGGAGCAACTTAGATACGCTCACAGAATCACTCATCCGTAAGCCTTCAATTCTAGCGTCATCGTATGTTCATCTCCCTCGAAATTATGAACGCATTCTTCAACGAGAAAATAATTGTTTGTATTCATTTCTTCAATATTGATCGAGACGCTGCAACCGGCTCGAACCCGGATATCACCAATGGCGTCAATGGTAAATGTCCTCATTTCTCGGTTCTTCAATTGCATCAAATTATTGGCAGCCTGTTCAATCTGCGCTTTATTCAACTTTTCATTTACTTTCTCGTAATATTGGAGTTTGCCCCATTTCGCTATGCTCACGCTGTCTTCATAGACAAATGCGTCCCGCTTCTTTTCCTCTTTGTTATCCCGCACGATCTTAACACGATTATACGTGTCGGTATCAATGGAGCGTTTGAACTTGTAGTCATAGACCAAGCTCGTGTCGCCCAAAGAAAGATCGAGTTTCCAGCCCTCGAAATCCCGGAGCCGTAGCTCCCCGAAATCGTCGTAAAAAACAAAAATGCGCCCTGTTGCAATCATTGTTCGATCAAGCGCGTTACCAATAATGTCCATAAGCTTGCTGCCGTCTTCCAACATAGACGGAATCTTGTATGCGGTGTCTGCAATCTGGCCAACTTTTAGACGAAAATCCCCTGCGATTTTTTGGATGATTTCGCTGGCCGTAACGTCTTTGAAAACGTATGTGTCGTTTGCCATCAAGTAGCGGAGTTGATCGTATGCAGTGATTTTGACAGCCTCATCCCGCCCGCTATCGATGGTGAAAATATACCCGTAGAACACCGGCGAATCATCCAAGCGGACCCGAATGATATCGCCCGGGTTTACCTTGAATTCTTTGGCCTCATAGAATCCGCCTTTTAACATCGTCACCTCCAGCCTGGAGGCTTTTCCGATGCGGCTCGTTGTGAACTTTACCTCGGATACAGGAATTTCCCACATGTAACCGTCTTTGTTGTCGATCTCCACTATCAGCATCGTATCACCTCAATATGTTGGAAGTTTGATAATCATTCCTGCTGCCAGCTTTTTCGTATCTGCATCCGTCAGGTTGTTGAGCTTTTGTATGTCTTTGTGCCGGGAGCTATCGGGATATCCGGCTGCGTCAGTATAGAACTTCATAGCAACCCGCAGCAGGGTATCCCCCTCTTTTAAGGTGTATGTGTCTGGCCTGATTCGCTCATCTGGCCGTCGTGGAGGCTGCACAACGGTTACAGCGTTCCCGTCCGCATCGGTTTTCACAATCACTCTCCGGGCAGAATAGAAAACATACTCCTTGAGCGTGATGCTGTATTCAATGTCCCCTGGCGATCCCGCAACTTCTTTCCAAGTGAACTTTTCTATGGAGGCAGGCATATTGATATCGGAACCATCAATATTCTGTGAATTGAGTGTCTGATAATACCTGCCTAAATACATGAATCGAATCGGATGCTTTGTCGCCATCCATTTACGAATCAGATTGATATAATGCATCGGTTCGTAAAGAACCTCTGTAATGACAAAAGGGTAATACTGAGCTGGAAAAATACTGCTGAACGTTACTTCTTTTAGTTTCGGGCTTTTGATAACATTTATCTCTCCGGCCCGCGTTTCCTCGTTTCCGCCCCCTCTACCAACAATATCGTATGTTTTCCCGTTGCCGCTCTCTTGCACTTCAATGGATTCCGGATTCACTGGTATTTGGAAAACTTCCGCTTGATTATTAAAACTGAAATAGATTTTAGTCCCCGTCATCTAAACAATCCCTCCGCTGAATTCGCAATTTCGTACTCCATAGAAACCTCAATCCGCCTAATGATTTCATTCACATCGGTTTGGTCATAGATGTTGATTTCTCCGGTTTGGACAGTCGGCGTAAGCGTCACAAAGTTCTGAATGCTTTTCATTTCTGCGAGGTCCCTCATAACCTTTAGGTCCTCACTGGAAATATCGACGGTATCCCCGATGCTCCCGACTTCGTTGACTTTGTTGATATTCGTGTTCTGATTCCATTGATCAAGCACGGATTGGTCTGCACCCGGTAACGAGAATGACAAGCTTTTTATGAGATTAGACCCGGAGTTGAACCCATAGTTAAACTCATTTTTCAGATTCTTTTGGTTCATCCGGTCTGTATGAAATACATTTTTGTCGCTGACTGGTTCTTTCAACTCATCTAAGAGTCCTTGGAGTCTGTCACTCATGGCGTTGATGTTATCGGCATTGAAAAGATCGACCTTGCCCAAATCAATACCGGTCATTTCTTTGATTTTGTCGCTGAGCCAGTTGAGTCCTTTCAATGCTCCGTTCACGGCCTCCAAGATTGATTTTTGGAAATTGCCGGCGAAATCTTCGGCACTTTTTAGCATGTTTATTGTGTAACCACCAAAATTTTTCGCTAAGTCGTAAAAAAGTTTTTTCACAGAATAAACTGGATCGATAAAAACATTGAGAAAAAACTCTGCGAAACTCGCGATTGTGTTCCATAGAACCGCGACTTGATTCCAAATCGTACCAACAAGGACCATGAACAGCCCGGCAACGAACCCGACAACCTGGTCGGCTGTGACACCGCATTTTTGCAAAATGAAAATGAAAAGTCCTACTGCTGCAGCAACAAGCAGGATCGGCCAGTTGACAGCCACCCAAGCTGCCGCCTGCGCTATCAAGGGCGGAATAGCTGCCCAAAGCGGCGGAATCATTGCCCAGAGCTTCGGCAAGAGCACCGCGGCCAAAGCAACGCCTATCGCCGCCAGTACCGAGCTAATGATCGGCCAGTTCGTTTGGATGGCATCAGCAAACCACAACGCCGCTTGTACCAAGCCGACAACGATCATTGTCACTACACGCAGCCCTGTACCGAGTCCAGTTAGAAACGACTGGAATTTTCCGCTTTGGAAAGCAGAATTGAGCAGCCGGATCAGAGGGAGAAGTGCAGCGACCGCACCTTGCCCCGCGTCAGCAAGGCCGGACTTGAGGTTGTTTTTCAAAATCTCCGCTTGCTTCGCCGGACTGGCAAGCATCTTCTCGAATGCCCCTTGCCCCATCTTCTGGCTTTCCAGCAGTTGGTCGAACGCCTTGATAAAGCCATTCATATCCCCTGATTTCCCTAATTCGTCGATCTTGAAGCGACGGATGTCGGATTTGCTCATGTTGAAGCGCTCTGCCAAGGAGACGATATCCCCCGACATGGCTTCTTTGAGTGCAAAGGCCGCGCCCTCCATGCCGTTCCCGGCGCTGTCGAATGCGTTCAGCCGCTGCGTGAGGTTGTTCAGTTTCGTCAACTGGTCTGTGTTCTGAGTCGTGGAGAAGAAGGACAGCGACGCTTTCAATGACTCGTTCACGTCCATTCCCGCCTTGAGTGCATCCTTCTTGAACTTCTCGAACATGGCCGCGCCTACAGCATCGTTGCCGGTCCGGGCCTTGAACATGTCTTGCATTTTTTGCTGCTCCATACCGGCCCCGATTGTGCTTTCCGCGAGTTTCTTAGCAGCTTCGATGGAAAGATATGCGGCCGCGATACCCTTCAAATGCCCCAGAAGTCCGCCACTGCCGCCCCCGCCACCTCCGGGGCCACCACCGCCACCACCGCGGCCATTCAGCAACGCTTCCAGCCTCGTGACCGCGGCAATAAGTTCCCGAACGAGCCGATTCAATTCTGATAGAAATGAAGTCAGGGCTGGCGGCAAATTCAATTCTATATCTGCCACAATCGTACCGAGTATGCTTGCTATGCGGGAACGAAGGGAGTAGGCCTGAGTGATCACCCTTGCTGTGTCCAGGCGTACATGAATGATGAGCCCGGTTGCCCCGAGCCCGCCCACAAGTGCCATCCACCGTGCATGTAGCGCCGCAGCGTCAGGGAAGTCCACTTGAATGCGCAATGCTCCCGAACTGCCCAGCGAGTGCATGAGGGCAGTCAATTGAGCCCGAGCGCTGGCAGCATCAATATGAATGGGGATAGCTCCCGCAAGTCCCGTTCGGATATGGTTCTGTATTTCTGTTATCTTTGTCATCACATCGGCTGAATTGATGACCACATCAATTGCGCTGGAACCCATTGTTCGAATGCGCTCTTTCACTGTCTCAATGTGAGATAACGCCCCGGTCATATCGATGTTGAGAGAAATCGTGCTTTGCAGCTCACGTTTCAGCCTTTCAGCGGTAGTGATTACGGATTGCATACCTGTCACCGCGCTTGAGAGAGTCGCTGAAAATTGATCAAAAAGCTTGAGGCTCGCGCCCACAGTCGCCACATTAAATTCCTCCTTTCGATATTTTTTATATAGAAAAAGCGCCCCTTCTGGGACGCTTAGTAATTATTGGACTATGCCGGCTTTTTGTAAGTCAGCTATATTAAAATAAAGAAGGTTATAGTACAATTTGATTTTAATTCCATTAACTGTTGTTTCACCGTTTTCTTTATCAAAAAAGCCTTTTGGGAAAGAAAACCGGAAGAATTCTTCTTGTTTCATTGTAGTTCCAGCCGACCTGATAATGTAATCATCGCCATCACGCTTTACATCGCCGTACATATCCTTCAATACGCCGGCCCCCAACCATCCCTCCGAAATCGTTGGAGGTAACTCGCTACGTCGCTCAATTCTCGCAAGAATTAATGCCGTGCTACTCTCGTCTGTATACCTGCCTGTATAAACCCCATTCTTATCGTAAGCATAAAAAACTTTTTCCCCGTTCTCCTCAACAAGTCCCTTTGGCTTCACAGTCTCGGTTTCAGGAAAAAGCGACCCTGGCTTAGGAGTTAATTGTGGCGTTTCAGTTGTGGTCGTAGTTGTAGCTGTGCCGTTTGTGCTGATCTCAACTTGCTTCAAGGAGTCATTCCATTTGTACTTTACTCCCGTCAAGTCTCCAATCTTTGCAAGCGGTATGTATGTACTGCCTTCGTAGTTCAAAATTGGGTTTGCTGCGTCTTTATACTCTGTGCCATTGACTACTACTGGATAACCTACGGCCGTCAAAATGTACTGCTTTACTTCGGCTGCGAAAACGGATCCGGCAGTTGCAATGCTTGCACCAACGATGATTCCGGCAACGAATTTTTTCAAGATTATTCTCTCTCCCTTCAATTTGTGACTAATAGGTTCATAATAGCAAACATTGGAACCATTTTCCACGCATATTAGGGAGAAAGACTAACTTTTCATTTTGCCTCTTTCTTTCTTTTCTTGATTGATCCGCACGCTGATCGCGGCAAAAATAAAAGCTTTTTCTCGTGCTGGCATCCTGGACAAATCATGCGGCAAAATATGAAGTTCATGGAGAGCGTAGTAGGCAAGGTTTGCCTCACCATCGCCCCCCAAAATCAGTCCTTTGCTTCTTCTACCAGGTCGTTAATGTCCTTGTCAAAGCCGTTGATTTCCTGCACCTTCAACATCAGGTTCGCATATTCGCCGGAAAGAAGCATCTTCCGCAGCAAGCTTTCTGCCCCCAATACGCCGTACGATTTTTGAAGCTCCGCGTCTTTCAGGTCCGGGAAGACAACGCTGGAGGATACAAGCTTGGCGATATATTCAGCTTGATCGATTTCACTAATCGGCTGCCCGCCTTTTCCCTTCGCCTTCTTCGTAGAGGATTTCCGAATTGCATCGTTTTCATCCTCAGTAATAGCCCGGAGCTGCCAAGGTACCGGTTTGCCGGAAGCACCCTTAAAACGTTCGGAGACAACAAAATCAACTGTTGTGTTTGTATCTACATTCTGTGCAAAAAATGCGCTCAAATTACTCATTCTCATTTTCCTCCCGGGGCTCTTAGCCTAAAATTGGTTTTCCAAATTGGTCAGTGATATCCCAATCATCGAAGGTGAAAGAAATCTCTTCTTCCAGAAATTCGGCTTCCACATCGAAAGAAGCGATGACGATCTCGTCCAGGTTCACGTTTTTAACGACGGTCGTCTGCTTCCCAATCGTGGAGCTCGGGTCTTCGTTTGTGACTTGGATATCGAAATAGGTATCCTTGCCGTTTTTTGTGTATTCCAGCATGAGTTGACGGAAGCGCGACGTTACATAGTAAATGGTCATGGTGCCGGTACCCTCGAACCCGTTTGCCTTTTGCTGCGTCCCGCGCTTGCCGAGCGTCTTGATTCCTTTTTTTGTTTTCTTAAGCTTGGCCTCGAACTTTTTCGCGTAGAACATTTCCTCGACTTGGCCGTTGATCGTCGCAAACGCCCGGGCCTCTTGGCCGGAAATTGCATCATTGGCGTGTAGAAATGCCATTTACTTCACCCGCGCTTTCGAATAAATTTTCTCGATGGAATCTACTGGTTGCACGCCATATTCCACGTAAATACTATCCGTCTCATCGCCCATCTGAATGGATATATCCGTTTGAGAATCGAAGTTTTGCACAGCTCCAATTCCTTGCAAATTCTCAAAGTATTTCACATATTCGTTTTTAAGCAAGTTCCGACCATCGCCGTTGTTGTCGGTTTTTCCGACATAAAAGCTATCGAAGGTCTTTTTCAGGTCGTTCGCAATAGCGTCTAGGACACGGATTACTCGGTTCTTTCTGAAAGCTTTCGCTTTCTCCGGCGTGAATGCCGTGAAAGTATTGATATCCTGCTCAACAATCGCCCGGGATTGGTTGAGAGTAAAGACCAATTCGCCGGCAAGCAGGGCGGCTTCCGTCTGCGAATTGGTATACCGCGGGCTTGTATCGACGGCATCGTCATAGGCTTGATATGTCAGCGCCTTGTTGACCTGTGCCGCTGCCGTCGCCCCGGCCACCCATGCCGTTGCTTGAGCTGCCGTAAGCGCTGTGCCGTCAGAGAGCACCACGCCGTTTTTGACACTGATCACACCTTCGAAGTTTGCCGAAGGGAAGTTTTCCACAACGGCCTGTATCTTCTTCCCTTCGTTATCCCTTAACCGCTTCACGAAAGATACATACAACGATTTCAACGTCGCATCAGGGGACGGCAGCGCGATTGTTTGGAAGTCGTATACCTCAATGGCGGAAAGATAGTCCGAATGGTCGGCGTTCACGACTGTACCATCTGCCCCGTTGATCAGCGGTGCGCCGGCTGTTGTTGTCAATGAGCCTGTGCCGCTCCAAACAATCCAGTCGTTGGCTACAAGCCCCGCGATGTTTGTGACGGTCTGGGAATCCATTTCAACGCCGGCAAGCAGCGTCTTCACGTCGAACTTGGTCGCATCATCAATGTTGGCTTGGATGATGATTTTGAGGTCGTTTCCCCGCACGCCGCCGTATTTGGCCGTCGCGGTCAGTGTTCCAACCGCGACGGCCGCCTTTGTCCCGGCATTGAGTCGGTATAGCAGCACCCTTCCCGCCCGTTTCAACATTTCCCGGAGCAGCAGCAGTTTGGAATCTGTGATATCGTACCCGAGCAGCGATTTCACATTGTCCCCTGCATTGATCGTCAGCACTTGCTTGACTGCACCCCAGGACAGCGAGAGCGCCATTGTCGCGACGCCCCTGTCGCCCAACGTTCCCAGCGTGGCGTTGCTCACAAAATTTGTGTACACGCCTGGTCTAACCTTGTTTTGCGTGGTCCATGTTCCTCCGGCCATCTATCGCACCTCACTTTTCAAAAATTTATTGATTATATCAATGACTTGCTGATTGGTATAGCTTTCGCCATCCAGCAGCAACGCGTCCAGAACGTCCTTTTGAGCGTCTGTAAATCTACTAGAACTAAGGAACTGCTCTTTGGTGTAAACAGGCTCCTGCGCGGCTTCCTGCGCCTCTTCTGGCTTTGATTTGGTCATAGGTGAACCTCCTGTTTCAGTTTTTGCATCTTGATTCCTTCGGGCCTTTCTTTTATCAGGTGAATATCGAAGCTGACAAAGAAATGAAGCACATCTTCAACGACTTCATATTTCATATCACGGGCCCGCTTAAGCCGCCCGTTCACTTCGATGTATTCCAGAGCCTCATAAAGCCGCTCCCCCATTGCCTTGCAATCAGCTTTTTTTGTCAGGCTGTCAGGATCGGGGAAGAAATGAATGTTGAAAAGCAGCGCTCGCCGGTAC
>NZ_JBYLHY010000065.1:0-9258 GCF_057749925.1 Paenibacillus sp. sgz302191 | reverse complement strand
GTACCGGCGAGCGCTGCTTTTCAACATTCATTTCTTCCCCGATCCTGACAGCCTGACAAAAAAAGCTGATTGCAAGGCAATGGGGGAGCGGCTTTATGAGGCTCTGGAATACATCGAAGTGAACGGGAGACTAATCCGGGCGCGCGATATGAAATATGAAGTCGTTGAAGATGTGCTTCATTTCTTTGTCAGCTTTGACGTCCATTTGATGAAAGAACGGCCCGAAGGAATCAAGATGCAAAAACTGAAACAGGAGGTTCACCTATGACCAAATCAAAGCCAGAAGAGGCGCAGGAAGCCGTGCAGGAGCCTGTTTACACCAAAGAGCAGTTCCTTAGTTCTAGTAGATTTACAGACGCTCAAAAGGACGTTCTGGACGCGCTGCTGCTGGATGGCGAAAGCTATACCAATCAGCAAGTCATTGATATAATCAATAAATTTTTGAAAAGTGAGGTGCGATAGATGGCCGGAGGAACATGGACCACGCAAAATAAAGTAAGACCAGGCGTGTACACAAATTTTGCGAGCAACGCTACACTTGGAACGTTAGGTGACAGGGGCGTCGCGACAATGGCGCTCTCGTTGTCCTGGGGCGCAGCGAAACAGGTATTGACTGTCAATGCCGGGGACAATGTGAAATCGCTGCTTGGGTACGATATCACCGATTCCAAACTGCTCCTGCTCCGGGAAATGCTGAAACGGGCGGGAAAGGTACTGCTGTACCGACTTAATGCCGGGACAAAGGCTGCGGTTACCGTCGGCACACTGACCGCTACGGCCAAATACGGCGGCGTGCGGGGGAATGACCTGAAAGTGGTCATCCAAACCAACATTGACGATGCGACCAAGTTCGACGTGAAGACGCTGCTTGCCGGCGTCGAAATGGATTCCCAGACCGTCGCAAACATCGCGGGACTCGCAGCAAATGACTGGATCGTATGGAGCGGAACCGGCTCCCTGACAACAACAGCTGGCGCGCCGCTGATCAGCGGGGCCGATGGCACAGTTGTGAACGCCGACCATTCGGACTATCTTTCCGCCATTGAGGTCTACGACTTCCAAACAATCGCGCTGCCGTCCCCTGATGCGACGTTGAAATCGTTGTATGTATCTTTCGTGAAGCGGTTAAGGGATAACGAAGGGAAGAAGATACAGGCCGTATTGGAGAACTTCCCGACGGCAAATTATGAGGGCGTGATTAGCCTTAAAAACGGGGTCGTGCTCTCTGACGGCACAGTGCTTACGGCAACTCAGGCGACGGCATGGGTGGCCGGGGCGACGGCAGCAGCTAGGGTGAACGAAGCTTTAACGTACCAAGCCTATGATGATGCCGTAGATGCGAGCCCGCGGTATACCAATACTCAAACGGAAGCTGCCCTGCTCGCCGGCGAATTTGTTTTTACGCTCAATCAGGGTCGCGCAATTGTTGAGCAGGATATCAACTCTTTCACCGGATTCACGCCGGAGAAAGCGAAAATGTTCAGAAAGAACCGGGTAATTCGTGTTCTGGATGCCATTGCAAACGACCTGAAAAAAACTTTCGACAGCTTCTACATTGGAAAAATCAACAACAACGGCGACGGTCGGAACCTACTCAAAAACGAATACGTGAAATACTTTGAGAATTTGCAAGGAATTGGAGCCGTGCAAAACTTCGATTCTCAGACGGATATCACCATACAGCAGGGCGATGAAGCCGATAGCGTCATTGTTGAGGTTGGCGTGCAGCCGGTCGATGCTATTGAGAAAATCTATACGAAAGTGCGGGTGAAGTAGAAATGGCATTTCTACACGCTAATGATGCAATTTCCGGTCAAGAGGCCCGAGCGTTTGCGACGATCAACGGCCAAGTCGAGGAAATGTTCTACGCGAAAAAGTTCGAGGCCAAGCTTAAGAAAACAAAAAAAGGAATCAAGACGCTCGGCAAGCGTGGGACGCAGCAAAAGGCAAACGGCTTCGAGGGTACCGGCACCATGACCATTTACTACGTTACTTCTCTCTTTCGGAAGCTCATGCTGGAATACACAAAAAACGGCAAAGATGCCTACTTCACGATTCAGGTTACAAACGAAGACCCCAGCTCTACAATCGGCGAGCAGACAACCGTCGTTAAAAATGTGAACCTGGACGAGATCGTCATTGCTTCATTTGACGTGGAAGCCGAATTTCTGGAAGAAGAGATTTCTTTCACATTTGATGACTGGGATATCACAGACCAATTCGGAAAACCAATTTTAGGCTAAGAGCCGCGGGAGGAAAACGAGAATGAGTAATTTGAGCGCATTTTTTGCACAGAATGTGGATACAAAAACAACGATTGAGGTTGTCGTTTCTGAAAGGTTCAAGGACAAGGACGGTAAGCCGGTCCCTTGGCAGCTCCGGGCAATCACGGAGGATGAGAACGACGCTATCCGCAAATCTTCTACAAAAAAGGTGAAGGGTAAAGGCGGGCAGCCGATCAGCGAAATCGATCAGACCGAATATGTTGCCAAGCTTGTATCCTCCAGTGTTGTCTTTCCGGACCTGAAAGACGCGGAGCTGCAGAGTTCATACGGCGTGCTGGGAGCGGAAAGCTTGCTGCGGAAAATGCTTCTTTCTGGCGAATATGCGAACCTGATGTTGAAGGTTCAGGAAATCAATGGTTTCGACAAGGATATTAACGATTTGGTGGAAGAAGCAAAGGACTGATTTTGGGGGGCGATGGTGAGGCAAACCTTGCCTACTACGCCCTCCATGAACTTCATATTTTGCCGCATGATTTGTCCAGGATGCCAGCAAGAGAAAAAGCTTTTATTTTTGCCGCGATCAGCGTGCGGATCGATCAAGAAAAGAAAGAAAGAGGCAAAATGAAAAGTTAGTTCTTTCTCCCGGATAGCGTGGAAAATGGTTCCAATGTTTGCTATTATGAACCTATTAGTCACAAATTGAAGGGAGAGAGAGTAATCTTGAAAAAATTCGTTGCCGGAATCATCGTTGGCGCAAGCATTGCAACTGCCGGATCAGTTTTCGCAGCCGACGTGAAGCAGTACATTTTGACGGCCGTAGGCTATCCGGTAGTAGTCAATGGCACAGAGTATAAAGACGCAGCAAACCCAATTTTGAACTACGAGGGCAGTACATACATACCGCTTGCAAAGATCGGAGACTTGACAGGGGTAAAGTACAAATGGAATGACTCCTTGAAGCAAGTTGAGATCAGCACAAACAGCACAGCTACACCTACGACTACAACTGAAACGCCCCAATTAACTCCTAAGCCAGGGTCGCTTTTCCCTCAAACCGAGACTGTGAAGCCAAAGGGACTTGTTGAGGAGAACGGGGAAAAAGTTTTCTATGCTTACGATAAGAATGGGGTGTACAAAGGCAGGTTTACGGACGAGGATGATGTTGAACTACTAGTCGCAAAGGTTGAGCGGCGTAGCGAGTTACCTCCGACTATTTCGGGTGGATGGTTGGGAGGCGGCTTTTTAATGGAAATATACGGTGATGTAAAGCGTGAAGGTGATGATTATATTTTCAGGTCAGCCGCAACCACAATAAAGCAAGAAGAATTTTTCCGGTTTTCTTTCCCGAAAGGTTTTTTTGAAAAAGAAAACGGCGAAGCTACCGTTAACGGAATTAAGGTCAAATTGTATTACAAAGGTCTTTATTTTAATATAGCCGACCTGCAAAAAGCCGGCATAGTCCAATAATTACTAAGCGTCCCGAGTGGGGCGCTTTTTCTATATAAAAAAAAGACCGAAAGGAGGAATTTAATGTGGCGACGGTGGGCGCGAGCCTCAAGCTTTTTGATCAATTTTCAGCGACGCTCTCAAGCGCGGTGACAGGTATGCAATCCGTAATCACTGTAGCTGAAAGGCTGAAACGCGAGCTGCAAAACCCGATTTCCCTCAACATCGATATGACCGGGGCGTTAGCTCACATTGAGACAGTTAAAGAGCGAATTCGGACAATGGGTTCCAGCGCTATTGATGTGGTCATCAATTCAGCCGATGTGATGACAAAGATAACAGAAATACAGAACCATATCCGAACTGGTTTGACCGAAGCTATCCCCATTCATATTGATGCTGCCAGCGCTCGGGCTCAATTGACTGCTCTCATGCACTCGCTAGGCACTTCGGGAGCATTGCGTATTAACGTGGAATTTCCTGACGCCGCAGCGCTCCACGCGCGGTGGATGGCACTCGTGGGTGGGCTCGGGACAACGGGGCTTGTCATTCATGTACGTTTGGACACAGCAAGGGTGATAACTCAGGCGTATTCCCTCCGCTCCCGCATAGCGAGCATACTCGGTACGATTGTCGCAGATATAGAATTGAATTTGCCGCCAGCCCTGACTTCATTCTTGTCGGAGCTCAACCGTTTGGTTAGGGAACTGATTGCCGCGGTCACGAGGTTGGAAGCGCTGCTCAACGGCCGCGGTGGTGGCGGTGGTGGTCCCGGAGGCGGCGGGGGCGGTAGCGGCGGACTTTTGGGTCAACTGAAAGGCATTGCGGCCGCATATCTTTCCATCGAAGCTGCCAAGAGACTCGCAGAAAGCACTATCGGGGCCGGTATGGAGCAGCAAAAAATGCAAGACATGTTCAAGGCCCGTACCGGCAACGATGCTGTGGGCGCCGCCATGTTCGAGAAGTTCAAAAAGGACGCTTTGAAGGCGGGCATGGATGTGAACGAGTCATTGAAAGCGTCGCTTTCCTTTTTCTCCACGACTCAGAATACGGACCAGCTCACGAAACTGAACAACCTCACGCAGCGGCTGAATGCGTTTGACAGCGCCGGCAATGGTATGGAGGGCGCGGCGTTCGCATTGAAAGAGGCCATGAGTGGGGATATCGTCTCCTTGGCCGAACGGTTCAATATGAGCAAGTCCGACATCCGTCGTTTCAAGATTGACGATCTCGGGAAAGCCGGCGACATGAACGGTTTCATAAAAGCTTTTGACCAATTGCTGGAAAGCCAGAAGATGGGGCAATCGGCCTTCGAGAAAATGCTCGCGAGCCCAGCAAAGCAAGCGGAGATTTTGAAAAACAATCTCAAGTCTGGCCTTGCCGACGCGGGGCAAGGCGCGGTCGCCGCACTCCTCCCCCTGATTCGGCTGCTGAATTCCGCTTTCCAAAGCGGGAAATTTCAATCGTTCTTGACTGGACTCGGTACGGGGCTGCGTGTAGTGACGATGATTGTTGTCGGTTTGGTGCAAGCGGCACTTTGGTTTGCAGATGCAGTACAGACAAATTGGCCGATTATTAGCTCAGTGCTGGCGGCAATAGGCGTAGCTTTGGCTGCGGTGCTCCTGCCGAAGCTCTGGGCAATGATTCCGCCGCTTTGGGCAGCTATTCCGCCCTTGCTTGCGCAGGCGGCAGCTTGGGTGGCAATCAACTGGCCGATCCTGCTTGTTGCTGCTGCAGTAGGGCTTTTTATTTTTATTCTGCAGAAATGCGGCGTGACGGCGGACCAAGTTGTCGGGTTCATTTCTGGACTATTCATGATGCTAGTCGGGGTAATCTGGAATCAAGTCGCGGTTCTATGGAACGTGATCGCAAGTTTCACGGAATTTTTCAGGAATGTTTTTATCGATCCTGTTTACTCCGTCAAAAAACTATTCTATGACCTTGCGAAAACTTTCGGTGGGTATGCAATAAACATGCTTCGAAGTGCCGAGGATTTCGCCGGGAATTTCCAAAAATCAATCTTGGAGGCCGTGAACGGAGCATTGAAAGGACTCAACTGGCTCAGCGACAAAATCAAAGAAATGACCGGTATTGATTTGGGCAAGGTCGATCTTTTCGATACCAATAACATCAACGCCATGAGCGACAGACTCCAAGGACTCTTAGATGAGTTGAAAGAACCAGTCAGCGACAAAAATGTATTTCACGCTGATCGGATGACCCAAAAGAACCTGAAAAATGAGTTTGACTATGGTTTTAAATCCGGGTCGAATTTCGTCAAGAGTTTGTCCTTTGAGCTGCCAGGTGCAGACCAATCAGTGCTAGATCAATGGAACCAGAATACGAACATCAACAGAGTGAACGAAGTCGGGAGCATCAAGGATACTGTAGACATTTCCAATGAGGACCTAAAGGTTATGCGGGATCTTGCGGAAATGAAAAGCATTCAGAACTTTGTGACGCTTACGCCTACAGTACAAACCGGAGAAATCAACATCTATGATAAAACCGATGTGAATGAAATCATTAGGCGGATTGAGGTTTCTATGGAGTACGAAATTGCGAATTCAGCGGAGGGATTGTTTAGATGACGGGGACTAAAATCTATTTCAGTTTCAATAACCAAGCGGAAGTTTTCCAAATACCAGTGAATCCGGAATCCATTGAAATACAAGAGAGTGGAAATGGCAAAACATACGACATTGTTGGTAGAGGGGGCGGAAACGAGGAAACACGAGCTGGCGAGGTTAACGTCATCAAGAGCCCGAAACTTCGAGAGGTTTCGTTTAGCAGTATTTTTCCGGCTCAATATTACCCATTTGTGATTACAGAGGTTCTTTACGAACCGATGCATTATATCAATTTGATTCGTAAATGGATGGCGACAAAGCATCCGATTCGATTCATGTATTTAGGTCGCTATTACGAAAAAATGATCGAACAAAACTTTAAAAATCTTTCCGACATCAACATGCCCGCAAGCATAGAAAAGTTCACTTGGAAGGAGGTGGCGGGATCACCAGGGGACATTGAATACAGCATAACGCTCAAGGAGTATGTTTTCTATTCTGCCCGGAGAGTGATTGTGAAAACCGATGCGGACGGGAATGCTGTAACCGTTGTACAGCCTCCACGCAGGCCAGATGAGCGAATCAGGCCGGACACGTACACCTTAAAAGAGGGGGATACCCTGCTGCGGGTTGCTATGAAGTTCTATACCGACGCAGCCGGGTATCCCGATAGCTCCCGGCACAAAGACATACAAAAGCTCAACAGCCTGACGGATGCTGATACGAAAAAGCTGGCAGCAGGAATGGTTATCAAACTTCCAACGTATTGAGGTGATACGATGCTGATAGTGGAGATCGACAACAAAGACGGTTACATGTGGGAAATTCCTGTATCCGAGGTAAAGTTCACAACGAGCCGCATCGGAAAAGCCTCCAGGCTGGAGGTGACGATGTTAAAAGGCGGGTTCTACGAAGCAAAAGAATTCAAGGTAAACCCGGGCGATATCATTCGGGTCCGCTTGGATGATTCGCCGGTGTTCTACGGGTATATTTTCACTATCGATAGCGGGCGGGACGAAGCTGTCAAAATCACTGCATATGATCAACTTCGCTACTTGATGGCAAACGACACATACGTTTTCAAAGACGTTACGGCCAGCGAAGTCATCCAAAAAATCGCTGGGGATTTTCGTTTGAAAGTTGGCCAGATTGCAGACACCGTATACAAGATTCCGTCTATGTTGGAAGACGGCAGCAAGCTTATGGACGTTATTGGCAACGCGCTTGATCGAACAATGATTGCGACAGGGCGCATTTTTGTTTTTTACGACGATTTCGGGGAGCTAAGGCTCCGAGATTTCGTGGGCTGGAAAATTGATTTATCCCTTGGGGACAATAGTTTAGTTTATGACTACAAGTTCAAACGCTCCATAGATACTGACACATATAATCGTGTTAAGATCGTTCGCGATAACAAAGAGGAAAAGAAGCGGGACGCATTTGTCTATGAAGACAGCGTGAGCATCGCGAAATGGGGCAAACTCCAGTATTACGAAAAAGTTAATGAAAAGTTGAATAAAGCGCAGATTGAACAGGCTGCCAATAATTTGATGCAATTGAAGAACCGAGAAATGAGGACATTTACTATTGACGCCATTGGCGATATCCGGGTTCGAGCCGGTTGCAGTGTCTCGATCAATATTGAAGAAATGAATACAAACAATTATTTTCTCGTTGAAGAATGCGCTCATAATTTCGAGGGGGATGAACATACGATGACGCTAGAATTGAAGGCTTACGGATGAGTGATTCTGTGAGCGTGTCTAAGTTGCTCCGACTCTTTAAACAGGCCAGCATCGGGGCTGTAGAAGCCGGCTCGCCCGTAGCTATCTTATATGGTTCGGTAATAAATACAAGTCCTCTTGAGGTGACCGTTGATCAGCGGTTGACGCTCGATGAGGACTTTTTAATTGTGCCGGAGCAGCTAACGCCGTATTCGGTTGTCGTTGGCACACAAACAGTCGTAATCCGCCGCGGGCTTCAAGCCGGCGACACTGTACTGCTCCTTCGGATGCAGGGCGGTCAACAGTTCGTAATTTTAGATAGGGCGGTGTGAGCATGATCCCGCAAGGAGGCATAGGTAATTCTCAACTGAGTCAAACACAGCAAACAAGCCGGACATACCGCATTGATTTCGAAAACAAGCGCATTGTGGGCGATGCGGACGGGCTAGACGCCATTAAGCAGGCCGTCTATAAAATTCTTCAAACACAGCGTTTCGAACACAACATCTACGGCCCGGATTATGGTAGCGAGCTGGACGCGGCGCCGGGAAAAGACAACTCATATGTACAATCCGAGCTGGGCAGAAGGATTTCGGACGCGCTGCTGCAGGATGACCGGATCCGATCCGTTGAGGACATGAAGATCACTATCGACGGCGATTCTGCTTATGCTGAATTCACTGTAATATCGCAGTATGGAAACTTTCGTTCAGGGGTGAATGTAAATGTATGAGACGCAGAGCTATGGGACGATCCTGCAGCGCATGCTGGATCGCGTAACCGCAGCCGTGGATAAGCGCCCGGGGAGCGTGATCTACGATGCATTAGCGCCAGCAGCGCGTGAGCTTGCGCAGATGTACGAGGAAATGGATAAATCCACGGATCTATCTTTTGCTGATACTGCGACAGGCGAATACTTGACGCGCCGGACCGCCGAATTCGGAGTCAACCGCGAACCGGCTACGCAAGCAATTCGGAAAGGCCGGTTCTACGCGAATGCGAATGCCCCGTTCGATATTCCAATCGGAACAAGATATTCAATAGGCAGCGTGAATTTCGTTGCAACAAAACGGCTTATTGCCGGCCAGTTCGAATTGCAGTGCGAAGTGGCGGGGGCGGTCGGTAATCAAAATTTCGGCACACTGCTGCCGATTGACTTCGTCGCTGGCCTTGTACGTGCGGAGCTGGCGGACGTGCTTGTTCCAGGGGAAGATATTGAAACGGACGATTCGCTTAGGAAACGATACTTTGCAGCGCTAAATGAGCAGCCATTTGGCGGCAATGTGGCCGACT
>NZ_JBYLHY010000064.1:0-9343 GCF_057749925.1 Paenibacillus sp. sgz302191 | reverse complement strand
CAGATCAGGGACCGGTACAGGGCGAAGTGCTGCTGACCCCGATTCAGCAGTGGTTTTTCGAACGGAACTTTACCGATCGCCATCACTGGAACCAGTCGATTATGCTGCATGCGCCGTCCGGCTTTGATCCGGCGCTTGTCCGGTTCACGCTGGCCAAGCTTCTTGAGCACCACGACGCGCTGCGGATGGAATATGTGATCGAGCAAGGCGGACATGGGGAGCCGGTGCAGGTCGTTCAGCATTACCGCGTACCCGAGGACGTTCGTCCGGATGTGGAAGTGATTCGGGTGATCGGAGCGGCCGCTCAGTTGGAACAAGCGGTACAGCGCGAGGCGGAACGGCTCCAGGGCAGCCTGGACCTGACCGGGGGCGCACTGATGAAAGCAGTGCTTTTCCAAACGGATCACGGCGATCACCTGCTGCTGGTCATCCACCATTTGGTGGTCGACGGGGTATCCTGGCGGATTTTGCTGGAGGACTTGGCATCCGGTTATCTTCAAGCCTCCAGGGGCGAAGCGATGGTTTTTCCGCAAAAAACGCATTCCTTCCAAGACTGGGCTTCCGGGCTTGCCGACTATGCCGGATCCAAGGCGTTACTGAAGGAAACGGATTACTGGCGTGAGCTGGAGAGCCGCGCGATCGCTCCGCTGCCCAAAGGTCAAGAAGCTGCCGATCAGCGGATGCGTCATGCCCGGACGGTTGATTTTGCACTCACCGCCAAGGAAACGGAGCAGCTGACGACAGTGGCCCATGAAGCGTACCGCACGGAAATGAACGATTTGCTGCTGACGGCGCTTGGTCTCGCTGTGAAGGAGTGGAGCGGAAATGAGCAAATCCTGGTCAACCTGGAGGGGCACGGACGTGAAGATGTTGTTGGAGACGTGAACATCTCGCGCACGGTCGGCTGGTTTACGAGCCAATATCCGGTGGTGCTCGAAATGGGGCGGTCCACGGATTTAGCTTTCCAAATCAAGCGGATTAAGGAAGATTTGCGCCATGTTCCGAACAAGGGCATCGGCTACGGCATTTTGCGGTACTTGACGCAGGAGGAGCATAAAGCAGGGCTGGCTTTCTCCCTGCGCCCGGAAATCAGCTTCAACTATTTGGGACAGTTTGCGGCTATGGAGCAATCACGGCTGTTTGTGCGCTCCGCTTTGCCGATGGGCAGCCCGCTCAGTCCGAATTCGGAGAAATTGACCTCGCTCGACGTGGTCGGGTTTATCGAAGAAGGCGTCCTGCGCATGAGCATCGCCTACCATTCACTGGAATACGAAGCCGGGACGATGTCGTCTTTGAGCGAAAGCTTCAAAACCCATTTGCTGCGGCTGCTCGAGCATTGCCTGAACCAAACGGGCGGCACACTTACGCCAAGCGATCTGGGCGACGACGAGTTAACGTTGGATGAGCTTGATCAACTGCTTCAGCTTTTTTAAATCAGAGGAAAACTTGGATGAGGTGGACTTATGGATAAACAAACAATACAAAAGGTGTACCCGTTAACGCCGATGCAGGAAGGCATGCTGTACCACGCCATGCTGGATCCGGAGTCTTCATCTTATTTCACCCAATTGGAGCTGTGCATTTCCGGGCCGTTCGACCGGGCGATTTTGCAAAAAAGCATGGATCAGCTTGTCCGCAGTTACGATATTTTGCGCACGGTGTTCGTGTATCAGCAGCTGCAGCGGCCGCGTCAAGTCGTCCTCGCAGAGCGCAAGGCGGAGGTTTATTTTGAAAATATCGCAGGCCTCCGGCCCGAAGAGCGCCAGCAGGCCATCGCCCGCCATAAACGGGAGCTTCAGGCCCAGGGCTTTGATTTGGCCAAAGACCAGTTGTTCCGCGTCTCCCTGTTCCAGCTTGACTCGGAGCGGTTCCATCTGATTTGGAGCAACCATCATATTTTGCTGGACGGCTGGAGCATGGGCGTGCTGATGAAGAAGCTGTTCGGGTATTATGAGGCCTTCCGCCTGAACCGGCCGCTCCCGAGCGGGCAAGACAAGCCGTATGCCGACTACGTCAAATGGCTGGACAAACTGGACAAGGATGAAGCGTTCGCGTACTGGGACAAGCGCCTGGCGGATTTTGAAAAGCCGACCTCCGTACCGCACTGGAAAACGGCCGCGGACCGCGAGGAAGTGTACCGGAACGAAATGTACACGTTCGTCTGGGATAAACAGCTCGTTGATTCGCTTAAAGAGATCGCCAACCGTTATCATGTGACGCCGCCCAATTTGTTTCAGGCGTTGTGGGGGGCACTGCTCGGCAAGTACAACTACACGGATGACGTCGTATTTGGCACCGTCGTGTCCGGGCGTCCCTCGGCCATTCACGGCATCGAAAACATGGCCGGCCTGTTTATCAATACGATCCCGGTGCGGGTAACAGCCGAGCCTGAGGCCGGCTTTGCCGATCTGGCCCGATCCGTACAGCAGCATGCGCTCGAAGCCGAGAAGTACGATTATGTGCCGCTGTACGACATCCAGAAACGTTCGGTGCTCAAAAATCATCTCGTGGGCCATCTTGTGGCCTTCGAGAACTATCCGCTGGACCGCGAGCTGCAAAATGGCGGCATGGAGCAGAGACTCGGTTTCTCGATCCAGGTGGCCGACGCTTTTGAACAGACAAATTACGATTTTAATCTGATCGTTTACCCCGGCGAGGAATGGTCGCTCAAAATGATGTACAACGCCGCCCTCTACGACGAGGAGTGGATCGGCAAAATAGCCGGCCATTTGACCCGCATCGCCGAAGAGCTCGCCCGCAATCCGGAGCTGGAGGTGGGCAAGGTCAGCCTGCTGACGGAGCGGGAAAAAGCCGAGGTGCTGAACGCGTTCAACGATACGAAGCGGGATTACCCGCGCGAGCGGACGATTCCCGAGCTGTTCGAGGAACAGGTCCGGCTTGCGCCGGAGCATGTCGCCGTCGTGTTTGGCGGACGGCGGATGACCTACCGCCAGTTGAACGCTGCGGCGGGGCGGCTGGCGCGAACGCTGCGGGAGCGGGGCTTGAAGCCGAACGAGGCGGCAGGCATCATGGCGGAGCGGTCGATCGAGGCGGTCGTCGGCATTTTGGCGATATTAAAAGCAGGCGGCGCGTATTTGCCGATCGATCCGGATTATCCGCAGGACCGCGTCCGCTACCTGATTGAGGACAGCGGCATGAAACTGATGCTGGTGCAGCGCGGCCGGCCGGAAGAATCGCTGGGGCAAGGCACGGGTTCTGCGGCGGATGTTGAGATTTTGCCGATCGATCTGGATGCCGTTGCCGGCGAAACCGGGGCTCGGGGTGAGGCGGAAGCGGATGCGGAAGTGGTCAACCTCCCGCCGGTGAATAAGCCCGAGGATCTGGCTTATGTCATGTATACCTCCGGCTCCACGGGCCAGCCCAAAGGCGTCATGGTGGAGCACAGAAACGTCGTGCGCCTTGTCAAAAATGCTGGGTACATCCCTTTCAGCGAGCAGGACCGCATGGCGCAAACGGGTGCGATCAGCTTTGACGCCAGTACCTTCGAGCTGTTCGGAGCGCTGCTGCACGGCGCCTCGCTGCATCCCGTGTCCAAGGAAACCTTGCTGGACGCGGCCGGTTTTGCGGGTTTCCTGAGCGAGCGGCAAATCACCACGATGTGGCTAACGTCCCCGCTGTTCAATCAGCTGGCCGGGCAAAACGCGGCGATGTTCGCCGGCCTGCGGCATTTGATCATCGGCGGCGACGCGCTCGTTCCCGGATTCGTCAATCAAGTCCGGGAGGCTTGCCCGGTGCTTTCCCTCTGGAACGGTTACGGCCCTACGGAAAACACGACGTTTTCCACCGTCCTTCTGATCGGGGAGGCTTATGCGGAGCGGATTCCAATCGGCAGACCGATCGGCAATTCCACGGCTTATATCGTGGACGCGAACGGGCAGCTGCTGCCGGCCGGCGTACCGGGGGAATTATGCGTGGGCGGGGACGGCGTGGCCCGCGGCTATTTGAACCGCCTGGAGCTGACGGAGGAGAAGTTCGCCGCGAGTCCTTTTGTTCTCGGCGAGAAGCTGTACCGCACGGGGGACTTGGCCCGCTGGCTGCCGGACGGAAACATCGAGTTTATGGGCCGGATCGACAATCAGATCAAGGTGCGGGGCTTCCGCATTGAACTGGGAGAAATCGAGTCGCGGCTGCTGCAGGTCGAAGGCGTAAGCGAAGCGGCGGCGGTTGTACGGCAGGATCAGGCCGGCGAGAGCGTCTTATGCGCCTACATCACCACAGAGCGGGAATTCGCCGCCGGAGAGCTGCGCTCGGCATTGACGAAGCTGCTGCCGGATTACATGCTCCCGTCCTCCATTACGCAGTTGGAACAAATGCCGCTCACGGCCAACGGCAAAGTGAACCGGCGGGAGCTGCCGGAGCCGGGGGATCTCGGCCAGGAAGCGGCCGCTGCCTATGCGGAGCCCGAAAGCGAAACGGAACGGCAGCTTGCCGCGATTTGGCAGGAGGTGCTGGGCGTTTCGCGCATTGGCGCAAACGACGATTTCTTTGCACTGGGCGGACATTCGCTGAAGGCGATGATGCTGACCGCGAAAATCAAACAGCAGCTCGGGCGGGACATCCCGATCAAGGCGCTGTTCGACCGGCCGACGATTCGCGGCTTGGCCCGGTATTTCACGGAGCCGGATACGGTCAATCAAGCGGAAGCAGGTACAGGCGGGAAAGCGGGGCATACATCTACGGCGGGAGCGCTTGAACCGCTTGTCCGCGCCCTCGCAGGAGCGCATTATCCGGTTTCCTCGGCCCAGCGGCGGATGTACATCTTGAACCAGCTGGGGGATGGCGGAACCGGCTATAACATTCCCGCCGTCCTGCTGCTCGAGGGGGCGCTGGAACAGCCCCGTCTGGAAGCCGCTTTTCAGGCGATGATGAACCGCCATGAGATACTGCGGACTTCGTTTGAGATGGCGGACGGCGAGCTCGTGCAAAACATCCATGAGCATGTCCCGTTCCGCCTGACATGCACGGCGGCAGCCGAAGAAGAGGCCGAAACGCGGATTCGCGAATTTATCCGGCCGTTTGATTTGGGCGAGACGCCGCTCGTTCGCGCGGAGCTGCTGCAGCTCGGAGAGCAGCGCCATCTGCTGCTGATCGATATGCACCATATCATTTCGGACGGCAGTTCGACGGGCATCCTGATCCGTGATTTGGCGCAGCTTTACGCGGGCGAGGACCTGCCTGAGCCGAATCTGCACTATAAAGATTTTGCCGTTTGGCAGCATGCGCCGGCTCAGCGTGAGTATATGAAGCGCCTGGAGCGATATTGGTTGGATACGTTCGCCGGAGACCTTCCGGTGCTCGATCTGCCGACCGACTTTGCCCGGCCTGCCGTGCAGAGCCATGCCGGCGAACGATTTGTTTTCGGCGTTGACGGGGAGCTGGAGCGGCGGATTAACCGGTTGACGGCCAAGACGGATACGACCTTGTACATGTTTTTGCTGGCGGCGTTTAACGTTTTGCTGTCCAAGTATGCTGCCCAGGAAGATATCGTGGTCGGCTCCCCGGCCGCCGGCCGCACGATGGCCGAAATTCAGGACGTACCGGGCATGTTCGTCAATACGCTGCCTCTGCGGAACGCGCCGGAAGGCGGCAAGACGTTCGAACAGTTTTTGTTCGAAGTGAAGGAAACTTGCTTGCAGGCGTTCGAGCATCAAAATTACCCGCTGGAAGAATTAATCGAAAGACTGCCTCTTGAGCGGGATATGAGCCGCAACCCTCTGTTTAGCGTGTCGTTGAATATGCTGAACATGGATGTGCCCGCCCTGAAGCTGGGAGAGCTGCAAATTTCCTCGTATTCGGTGATGCACCGGACGGCGAAATTCGATCTGACGCTGGAAGCTGTTCAGAAGCCGGACGGTGAAGGCGGAATCGGACTTAGCTTTGATTACGCCGCCGCGTTGTTCCGGCCGGAGACGATCCGGCGCTGGAGCGGACATTTGCTGCAAATTATCAAATCCGTCGTCGATCGGCCGGCGATCCGTCTGGAGGAGATCGAGCTGATGACGGCCGCCGAACGCGAGCATTTGCTGGCAGGGCTCCGTGATAACCGGACGGACTATCCAGCGAAGCAAACGTTCCATGGCTTGTTTGAACAGCGTGCGTTTGAGACGGAAAATTCCGTGGCCGTAGTTGATGAGGCTCTCAGCCTGACCTACCGCGAGCTGAATGAAAAAGCCAATCGGGCAGCATGGGCGCTCCGGCAGCGCGGGGTGAAGGCCGGGCACATCGTCGTGCTGCTAGTGGATCGTTCCACTGACATGATCGTATCGATTCTGGCGGTGATGAAGGCGGGCGGCGCTTTCCTGCCGCTCGATCCGGAATTTCCGGAACAGCGAATCCGCTACTGCCTGGCCGATAGCGGAGCGCGCCTGATTATCAGCGAGCGGAAGTATGCCGGCTTCTTGTCCGGCGGGGTGGAAGCGGACATGCTGGACATCCGGGACGGAAGCTGGTTAAGCGATCAGACCGGTACGCCGGATGCGGCAAGCGGTCCGGACGATTTGGCTTATGTCATTTATACGTCCGGAACGACGGGAAATCCGAAGGGCGTCAAGCTGAAGCACCGGGGACTGGTCAATTACGTCTCCTGGTTCATGAAGCAGGCGGAGCTGTCCCCCGCGGACAAAACGGCGCTGTTGTCTTCGTTTGCCTTCGATTTGGGCTATACGAGTCTGTTCCCGATCCTGCTGGCCGGCGGCGAGCTGCATATCGCTGCCAAGGAAACGTACACCGATCCGGAGCGGCTAACGGCTTATCTGGCCCGGCAGGGCATGACTTATATAAAGCTGACGCCGTCTTTATTCCATATGATCGTGCATTCCTCAAGCTTTGAAGCTTCGCGGCAGCTGCAATCGCTGCGGCTGATCGTGATGGGCGGGGAGAAAATTAATCCTGCCGATCTCAAGCTGTACCATCGGAAATACCCGGGGGCGGCGCTGATGAATCACTACGGTCCGACGGAATCAACGATCGGTATCATTGCGCAGCGCATCGACACGCAGCGGCTGGCGGAATTTGCGGCGCGTCCGACCGTCGGCCGGCCGATTCATAACGCCGAAGCTTATATTTTGAACGGCGGCCGCAAGCTAGTCCCCGCAGGCGCGGCCGGAGAGCTGTACCTGGCCGGTCCCGGACTGGCGGAAGGCTACTTGAACCGTCCCGATTTAACGAGCGGGAAGTTTGTGGAAAATCCGTTTTCACCGGGAACCTTGATGTACCGAAGCGGAGACCTCGCCCGCTTGCTGCCGGACGGGCAAATCGAGTTTTTGGGCCGGATGGATGACCAGGTGAAAATCCGCGGCTATCGCGTCGAGCTTGGCGAAATCGAAGCGGCGCTGCTGCAGCATGAGCAGGTCGGCGCGGCGTACGCGACCACGATTGCGGAAGGCTCGCTGCCGCCGGAGCTATGCGTTTATTTTGCGGCAGGCATGCCGCTCGCCGCCTCAGAGCTGCGGGAATGGTTGTCCGGGCAGCTGCCGACGTATATGGTGCCGACCCATTTCGTGCAAATGGACTCCATCCCGCTGACGGCCAACGGCAAAATCAACCGCAAAGCGCTTCCGGCGCCAACGTTCGCAAGACCGGACGGGAGCGGCTGCGTTCCGCCGCAGACCGAAACCGAAGCCGAGCTTTGCCGGATTTGGCAGGAGACGCTTGGCGCGGAATCCGTCGGCGTACAGGATAACTTTTTCGATTTGGGCGGCCATTCCCTGAAAGCGATGCAACTGATCAGCCGCATCCACGCGAAGTGGAAAAAAGACATTCCGCTCAAGGTGATTTTTGACCGGCCGACGGTGCGCCAGTTGGCGCACTATATGGAGGCGGCGGAGCGGGAAGGGCAGCTGCGGTTCACGGAAAGCGGAATCGTTCCGGCGGCCAAACAAGATTATTATCCGGTTTCCTCCGCGCAAAGACGGATGTACGTCCTGCATCAATTCAATCCGGGCGTCAGCTACAACATGCCATCCGTGCTGCTGCTCGAAGGCGAGCTGGATGTGCTGCGGCTGGAGCAGGCGCTGAATTTGCTGGTGGAGCGGCATGAGACGCTGCGTACCTCGTTTGCGGAAGTCGACGGGGATCCGGTTCAAATCGTTCATGAACAAGCCCCGGTAGAGTTAATCCGAATGGAAGTGGATGAGGAGGAGGCGCAGCTGAACATCGGCGCGTTTATCCAGCCGTTCGATTTAAGCGCCGCCCCGCTGCTGCGCACCGGGCTGCTCCGGATTTCCGGCCGGCGCCATCTGCTGCTGATCGACATGCACCATATTATTGCGGACGGCATCTCCCGGGAGATTTTCGTCAAGGAAATCGCCCTGCTGTATCGCGGGGAGGCGCTTCCGGCGCTGCGGCTCAGCTACAAGGATTACACGATGTGGCAAAACGAGCCCGCTCAGCGGAAGCACATTTCCGGACAGGAGCGGTATTGGCTGGAGCAGTTTGCGGAGGACGTTCCCGCGCTGAATTTGCCGACGGATTACCCGCGCCCGGCGGTGCAAAGCTTTGACGGCGATGGGGTGCGCTTTGCCGCAAGCCGGGAGACGGCGCAGCAGGTGCGCAGGTTCATCATGGAAACCGGAACAACATTCCATATGGTGATGCTGGCCGCATTCAACGTGTTTCTCAGCAAGCTGACGGGCCAGGAAGATATCGTGGTCGGGTCCGTGGCGGCCGGACGAACAAGCCCGGAGGTCAGAGATATGCCCGGCATGTTCGTCAACACGCTGGCGCTGCGCAGCCGCCCGGCAGCGTGGAAAACGTTCCGCCAGCTTGTGCTGGAAGTGAAGGAAACCGCTCTGGAGGGCTTGGAGCATCAGGATTACCCGTTTGAGGAATTGGTCGGCAAGCTGGATTTGCCGCGGGATTTGAGCCGCAATCCGCTGTTTAACGTCATGCTGACGGTGGAAAATCCGGACAAGGAAACGTTCCGGCTGGATCGGCTGAGCATCAGCCCCTATGAGGTTTCGAGCGGCGTCGCCAAGTTTGATCTGACGTTCGGCGCGTTTGAACGGGGCGAGGACATCGGGCTTCAACTGGACTATGCCAGCGATTTGTTTAAAAAGAGCACGATCCTGCGTTGGAGCGGGTATTTGCAGGAGCTGCTGAAGGCCGTTACAGCCTGCCCCGATCTGGCTTTGTCGACGGTCGATATGGTGCCGGCGTCCGAAAAGCTGCGGAGGCTCGATTGGAACGAGACGGAGCTGGACGTGCCGGAGGATGCGACGATCCATCGGCTGTTCGAGGAGCAGGCGCTGCGGACGCCGGACCGTCCGGCGGTAACTTATCGCGGGCGGTCGTGGACGTACCGGGAGCTGAATGCGCGGGCGAA
>NZ_JBYLHY010000063.1:0-9802 GCF_057749925.1 Paenibacillus sp. sgz302191 | reverse complement strand
TACGGGTTTTGTGAAGAAGTTTATATACTATTTTGCTATAAGGGTTTTAACACTATCAAAAGTTCTAATCAAGGCGGCTTAATGTTACATGGATTTACGTATTGGTCTCCTGGATCTCGCTGCTCAATCTCGTGAGCTTGTGAAGCTTTTAAAAACTGTTCGAACTCGTAGAAGTCTCATAAACGGATTTGTAGAAATTTCGTTACGCTGCCATAGCCTTTATCGTCACCGAAGGATTAAAACGAATTCGGACGCTTTCGTGCGCCGTTTTGAGGCTATATGTTCTGATTATGACGACTTGTGTTTCGAAGCTGAAGAATTATTCCCGAACTTGGATCGGGCAAGTATCAAGCCTTCCCCTGCTCTTTCTAATCGATCTGTAAAGGTTTCGATTACATTAAGGGCGGATCAATGGGAGTTCATCGATGAAATGATTGCAGCCGGCTATGCTCGGTCTCGGTCCGAGTATTTCCGTAAGCTGCACATGAGAAAATAAAAAAAACGAAAGAAGGTTTTTGGAATGTGGAAAGAAGGACAAAAAAACGTTTTGAAATTTGAGAACGGAATCGCATTGGTTGAAGTGGATTTTGTCTTAGATATGCCCGATGGCACTAAGTGGCAAGCGCGTAATAAAGAGATTTTTGCAGAGGATGGCAAACAAGAAAAAGATGTCCCTATTGAATGGACTAGATACATTAATCGGATCCAAATTTTTAAAAAGATCGAGCAAAAAGAAAATGTAAACCCTGATGAGGAAATAATTTCATCTCGGATGAATACAGGCGATTCTTTGAATTTACTTAAATAGATCGGACGTGGTTCTTTGAAAAGAGAAGAATTTATGACAAGCCTTGTAGACTGGGTGCAGTTCACTTTCCCCTACTCTACTGATATTAATTTCGCCTATGAAATTTTAGGAATTCCGGAAGAAGAATTTATTGATATGCCTTATGGATTGTACCGTTATACGAAGCAAAAAGCTTGTGGTCAGATCCGGATTTTGTATGAAGGGATCACTGCTGACATGGGCATTCATATTCAAATTAGTGGTCAAGGCTGCCGCGAGTATGAAACGCATTGGACGAACTTCGATCAGGATACATGGACTTGCCTTTTCGAACGTGTATTGAATTGTAACGGGAAATTCTCCAGGCTTGATTTAGCGATCGACGAATTTCGTTATGATGGCGATAAACCATTCTTTACGGTCGCGCAGCTGATCGCCAGAGTAAAACGAAATACATGTAAATCGAAGTTCAAGACCGTTCGCGCCATTTCCAAGATGCGGATCGAGGGCGGCGAAAACTTGGGTAACACCCTCTACTTCGGCTCTCCTACTTCCGATATCCAGGCACGCTGCTACGAGAAAAATCTTGAGCGTAAAAACGAGGGCTTCGAGATCCAAGACAAGTTAACAACCTGGAACCGTTTCGAGATCCAAATGCTAGATGAACGCGCACACAATGCAATTATGACGATTATCACGGGTATTCAATCGGGTGCTGTTGTTTATGGAATTCTTTCGCACTACATAGATTTTTTGGACAAAGTGAAAGATGATTCGAACAAGTCACGTTGGCCACGTTCGAAATTTTGGAACGATTATTTAAATGCAGCCTTACCACTCCGGCTCGCAAACGAACCACCTGACAAGACGATCCCGCAAAAACAGTCCTGGCTTATCAAACAGGTCTACCCTACTCTTGCTGAGGTTTGGGTCGCTCACGGTTGCCCTGGAGAGGATTACCTTGCTGATATTTTAAGCCAGGGCATGGACCGCATGAATGAGTCTCAATGGGATAAAGCGAATGCGTTCATGGAGCAGCTTAAAGCCGAAAAAGAAAAGCTAGATTCGAAGAAAAAAGCCAAATATGAGGAAAAACAGCAACAGCGTATGGAGGAAATTAATCGCCGTCGTAATCGCTATGAATTCGAAGCAGGGTCGTTAGAAGACATAAAAAAAGAGACTCACTGCAATGAGTCCCCATCTGACGACCTAAAATAGGTCAATACACCCAATTTTCACAAAATTCTACACAGTTTGATATAGACAACAATCTACCAAATAGGGTAAAATTACCTTAATGCTTTTTTATATACTTTGAAGGAAGCTTCTGCTAGCTTTGGTCGGCACAGAAGCGTCCTTCTAGTGAGACATGCTGCGACAACAGCCTGTCTCCTTATCTGTCATTATACAGGATACCCTTAATATTGACTAGATATGCAATTGTTAATTACTGGGAGCCGACCACTGTGTCTGCTCCCTTTTTTTGTCTCTTTATGCATAAAAATATGCGAACACTTTTAGGCGAACTCGATGCGAACACTTTGTTAATTTATGCATTCACATTCTCGTTTATGCATTCATGAATGCAAATGTGACAATTTTGTGAACTAACAAGGTTTTGAGGTTCGATGAGTCGTTTTACAAACAAATGTTCGTATATATTGTGTATAAAGCACTCCCCTGTTCCTTGAAAACTGAAAATCATACTTGTAGCTTTGTTGCAAGGGTTAACCACTCCTGGTTGACCATATGGAGCAAAGCTCCTTGTCGGGGTCTGATATGTGGCGTTATCGGACTTAAACCCTAGCCCGTACGAGTTAACGAGTCCTGCCTGGAACACTGCCCGACTGATCACGCGAACGGCACCAGCTCCACTCCACTCTGTGTTAAATATCGGGAAGCCCGGCAATAACTTAAACTCTAAAGGAGAGATTGAAAATGAGTACACAACAGCAAACTGCAACAAACCCTGGATTGATTACGCAGGAATTCTTATTCAAGCAAGTGATTTCGGGCACTGGTAAAAATTCAGGCAAACCATTCCGAGGTGTCGAGCTTCATGATTCTTCTACTCTTGAAAATATGACATTCTTCTTGCGGGATGATTCTTCCGTTAACACAACAGGCATTCTTTTCCGCGATAAAGTTGTAGCATCATTCGGCATGGAATTCCAATTCGGAAAAATGCAGCCTGTTCTTAAAGAACTTAGAAAGATTTAACGATGAAAGTCGGATTCGTTGGGACTGTAACGGTATTCCGAACGCTTGAGAATTCGGGTGTGAAGCTCGGGCAGATCGACGTGATTCAATACGGCGACCATCGTTATCCAACTGAAACATTCTTAATCAATGTTACAGATTCGGCTTACATTCGCATTATTCTTGAGCAGCTAGAAACCAACCCGTTACCTGTGATTCGCGCAATTCTATGGATTGAATGGACTAAAACGGAAATGAAGATTTCTTTGTTAGAGTTAATATCGGTGAATGATTCTCTTATTCAACTGGAGGATGATTCACTGTGACGGAATCAGAAGTTCTACTTCAACAAATTCTCGATGTTCTTACGGACATTAAGCATTATTCCATTCTCATATTCATTCTACTTTCCATTCATGTTGCCTATAACCTTGGGCATTCATTAGGAGGTAAAAAATGATAGGCATATATTCTTTACTCGGTGTACTGATTCTCATGTTCTCGGTGTCATTCTTGATTCATCATTTTATGGGATTCATGGGATTCGCTGACGGTGATTCTAAGGATATTCAACCAGTTGAAGTGGTCAATTTTTCTGACTTCTCCTTACGTCGATGAGCGATTTTCTCATATTCTACTGTTTCTTGTTGTTTGGATTCTTTGTAGCTATTCTCAAGGCTACATACAATCGATAGATTCATAGATTCTTTTAAGGGGGTGATGTAAACGAGAATTCGCATTCGGATTTGTTCTTTGTTGATTCATCAAAGCATTCTTTTTCGTAAAGCATTATTCATGCCGTTAATTATTCTAGCTGCTGTCATTCTAATGAACCTTGGTATTCCTAGTGTTCATGCTGCACCAATAGACGGTAGTTTGAAAGGCATGATTCCGCGTGTGGTTTCGGGAACGGTAACGAATCCTGAGTATGCTACGGATGGTGACGAATCTACTTATGCTACTGCGGCGATTAATTCAGTTCTCGAATATGATTTAGGTGCCGAATATGACGTATACAAGGTTTACGCTAACTTCGGTGGCGGAACGATGGCATTCGATGTATACGACAATAATCGGGTCAAAACTTGGTCGAATAACTTTTATTTTGGGAATGTGGGTTCAACTGGATCGACTGGCTATGCTTATGATATTTCGACTTTAGGCAATGCTGGTAAACCTCCACATGGTAGGTACATAACTTTCAAAGCGAATAATGCCTATCAGATCCGTGAGCTTGAGGTTAAATCTCGCGGGGCAATACCTGCTGTTACGGCGAAAAATGTAACTGCAACTACGGCTGATATCTCTTGGAGCAATGTCGGGAAAGATTATGAACTTTATCTGAATGATACAAAAGTGGCTTCGACTGGGACAACACCTTATTATACGTTAAGGAATTTAACTCCTGCGACGGTCTATAGTGTCTATGTCATTGATACCGATGAAAATGGGCAAAGGGTGAAATCGACTGTTGTTAACTTTACAACAGAGCCCCCCGATCCTCCGCGTGACCCAGTGATTACGATTGGCTCAAAGAGCTATGATCAATTTGTTATTGCCTGGTCAAATATCGGTGTCTCGTATGACGTGTTTTTGGATGGTGCTTTGGTCAACTCTCAAACTGGTTATACATACACTTTTAAGGGTTTGAAGCCGAACACAACTTATAAGGTGCTAGTTAGAGCGGTTGACACTTACGGCAGAATCACCTTTTCGACCGTTGATGTAACAACAACAGATTTGCCTGCTGTTAAACCTATTGTGCTTAGGGTGTCTACTAAAGACTATAAGCATATCATGCTTGATTGGACGGCTGCGGGCGGGACGTTTAGCGTTTATGTCGATGGAACTTTAGTATCGACGCAGACAGCAACCTTTTACGATATGGTGTCATTGCAACCTGACACGACTTATAACGTTCAAGTAAAGTCGATCGACCCTTTTGGGCGTGTTGTTGACTCGCCGATCGTGGAGGTAAAAACGGATGCGATCCCTAAGCCGACGATAAGCAAGTTATCTGTACAGAGCTTTACGTCTGACTCGGCTCGTTTAATTTGGACTGACGTTGGTGCAGCTAATTATCAGGTTTATAAAGATGGCGTTTTGCTTGCAGAAACGGACAAGTTGTTTTATCAAGTGAATGGTTTAAGCCCTTCAACATCTTATCGATTTAAAATCGTTTATAAAGATGGCTTTGACCGTAACTTAGAATCAAATGAAGTTGTTGTTACGACAACAACAGCGCCAACTCCAACTCCATCAGTACCGCCAAAGGGAACCCCTCCACCCGTTTCGAACTCAAATAATCCCGACTTGAATAAGTCGAATGATTACTTGGTTGAGGGTGCGAATGACATGAAGTTTAGCTTCATGAATATGATGGCGGTCATCATAGTCATCATCATATTGGTCTTTGGTATCTTTTGGCTTATCAGGCTATGGAAAAGGAAAATGAATGAAGCAGCCTCCACAAGTATTGGGGCTGCCTCGAAGCTGAACCTGTCAGAAGGTCAGCAAGCTGAACGTATGATGAACTCTGCAAAGCTCACTCGTTCGATTAAAGATTATAACACATCGCAAGAAAATAAAAATCTAACTAAAAAACGAAAGAAGGTTCAAGTATATGCAACTAATGGAAGGTTTCAAAAAGGTAATCAATAAGGCTCGTAAAAGAATCGTTGCTGCTGCTGTAATTACATCCGCTATCGCTGTGAACGCGGTATCTGCTTTTGCTGCAAACCCTGATCTCGATACGGTTACAGGCAATTTGACAACAGGCGCAGGTGACATGAAAACAAACTTCATGACAATGGTCGCTGTTGTGATCCCGATTATCATCGTGGTCTTTGGTATCTCCTGGTTGATCGGGCTGTTTAAACGCAAAATGAACAAAGCTTAATATGAAAAAAGTTATTACGTTTCTTTTGGGGATGACGCTTTTTATGGCGTTATCCCCTTCTTTTGTTTATGCAGCCACTCCTAATTTCGGGCCACAAACCTATCAAGTGCATAAATACTATAACTTCGGTGACGAACATTTTAGTCCTGGAGAACGTCAAGGCATCGACATATCGATTGATCCAACAAGTGTGAGTTATCAAAGCGTCAAAGGCACTGTGACCATGGATTATAATTTGATCATGGATCGCAGCATTACAAAGTTTATTATTTTAGCGAATGGCATTAACGTGGATGAGTTTGAACCATATTATGATCGCTCACTTAGTCCGCCTACTTACAAAGAATACTATTACCTCGATATTAACGTGAGTAATCAATATATAGGTTCCGACGTTTATTTCCAAGTTGTTGCTCTTCACCAGGACAACATAAATGCTCCATCAGGGAATGTTTATGTTGTTGGTTGGAGTCAGGTTACACCAACTATACGTTTAAAGCCGTTGCCTGTCACAGACTCGGATACGCATGGATTGATTAACGAGTCTAACGATTTGTTGGCTCGAATATTAGCGAAATTAGAGCAAATGCGTGCGGATCTGATGGGTAAACTTGATCAGGTTAAAAAAGCTGTAGAAGATATTTACACGGTTACCCCTCCTACTCAAGCAAAGTTTGACGCGGCTCTTGCTAATTTTCAGAGTAAGCTGCCGACTGAACAAGTTAAAGATCAGCTTAACCACATGAAAGATATGGTGGATCGGTCTGCGGAGCAGATCGAGAATACACCGCAACAGTTAAAGTTTGGTCGTATTAATTGGATGGGTGCTGTAACCACCGATGCAATCGACTTTACTGAGATGGCCGACAAGGTTGAGATGCTAAGACGTATATTACAAATTGCTTTATGGTGTGAATTTTTTTATGGAATATTGCTGATCTTACGACCTCGTTTGACAGTTTAGAGGTGCTGCTATGATAGAAAAAATGTTAGATACAATGTCGAACTTTATGAATAAGATGGCGACTTGGCTCACACTGCCTAGCATACCTTGGGATCGTTTTGCTACTGATTGGCAGGACTTTGTCGATAAGATCGCGCCTTGGAATAAGATCTTTCCACTTACGGATTTGATGATCATTATCGGTTTAGTCATCGCTTTTGGCGTTGCGCTTATCATCTTTTATACTGTTGTTTTGATCAAGTCGTTTATCCCTATGTCGGGAGGCAAGTAGCATGTTTAAAATGTTGCATTATCTTAGTTTGCGGTTCAATAAAAAGAATCTGCTTCGGTCAATACCTATTTATGTGTTAGGCGCTTTGATTTTAACAGTGTTTGGGGTGAAAGGGCTTTTGATCACTTTCTTTTTGGTTTTGTTCTTCTTTCTCGGTTGGACTGCTCATACTTTAATCGCCCTGGTTAAAGACTACAGGCTCACTTTAAGACTCAATCGGGTACACTTTAGCCAGGCTGATTATGCAACGCTTAAACGAGAGAACAGCGCTTTATTACAAGCTTTAACGGCGCGTATGGAAAAGGATGGCGGTAGAGGGGCGACGATGGGCGGCGCCCGGAGGAACCCCTCTGCCCCACCTTCTGCGCGGTTAAATCATCAGGATATTGAAGAAATGAGAATGCGTTATGCTGCTGAGGAGGAACAAGAACATGATCCGAATACTTACGGGTCTTCCAGGAATGGGTAAGACCGCAACGATGGCAAAATGGGGTTACAATGCGATGCGGGAAGGTAAAACGGTATTCAGTAATTTTCCCCTTAAAGGTGCTATCCCCTATCACGATCCTTTGTCAGTTTTAGGGCGCGTCAAAAATGCTTTGATTTTGATGGATGAAGCAGGACTGCTTATTGATCAGCTTAAAATGTTTGAAATGCCTTATGAAATCTTTTACGAGCTTCGGCAGCATCGGAAAGACGGTGTCGATCTGTTAACCTCGGCTCAAAGTATTTTCGATGTGGCTTACCCTTTCAGGCGTTTGATTCAATTTGAAAATCGAATCAAGATGAAAATTGGTCGTTTTGTTCAGGTGCTTGAGCGCGATCCGCAGCCAGCTGGAGAAAACTACGGTAAAAGATTGTGGTATCTTAGCGATTGGGTGTTTAAGATTTATTCGACTGAATTCAAGGTTAAGCCTCCTGCTTACCTTGGAATCACGCATGATGATCATAAGCAGTTTTCGCTTTCGTCTTATCAAGCGGATCTGCTTTCTCAAAAAGAAGAAGCGTTTTTACGCGATTTGATCTTAAATGTGCATCCATCAATGAGGGCTGCCTAATGTATAGCATATATCGTCATTGGTGGCTCAGGGGTATCGTTTATGCGATTTGCTATCTTGTTCTGTTGGCTGTTTTCTTCTTTGTAGGATTGGCAAGCCCTTGGGCTTGGGCAATCTTCGCTTTGTTGCTTTTACATAAAATGTTGTTGAGGTCGTTGCTATGAGTCGAAAAATGATACTGTCTTTTATTGGAGTCTCAGCAGCTGCGTTTGCTGTGACTTTTTTGTATTATATTTTCAAGGTTTTGATGTTCTTGAAACACCCTATGGATTTCTCGTTTGTACCTATCTTATATTTGGTTCTTACGTTGGTGGCTCTCTTCATTCATGCGCTGCTGTATGTGCATTTCATGGACTTGAACCCTAAGAAGTATAAGATCGAGGACGTTGAGGACTGGCGCTCCAAATGGGATTGGGATTATAAGTCGTGAAATTAAACATGGAACGCGTGAACTGGGTGTTTGACAATTGATTCAAGCGAGCTTACACCTTTAACAACTCAAGAACTTAGTGGATAATAGTGGCACGATGTTAACCTTGTGTTGCTTTGCAAAGTTAACACGTGACATTGAGGTTTTATATGGCTTGCTGCGATCCTGAGTTGAAGGAAAAACGATGTATACAAAAACATTGACTTTTGTACTCATTATGAGTACAATAATATTATGAATTGAGTACATCATTTTTCTTTAATGGAGGGATCGCGGCGGTGGCTAGAAAAACGTTACAGGTTAGCGAGGAAGTTCATGCGAGGTTTTCGCAGCTTTGGAAAAAGGTTGATCGTTTGAATTATTCAGATTCGGCAAGTGGTGTTTTGGAATGGCTAATGGATTTTTATGAAAAACACAATTCGCCTGAAATGAAAGCAGCTTTGCAACTTGTTATGTTGGCAGAGTCAAATGCTGCAGCAAAGTACGGTCAAGTGGATATTGCTGAAGCGATAAAACGGGCTCAACAAGTGAAAAAGGAGTGAATGCTTTTTGAGACATGGAATTTGTCCAAGGTGCAGAAAAGGAACGTTTTATAATTCAGGAACGTTCTATCGCTGTGATTATTGCGAATATGAGGAAAAAGCACTCCTGGTTAATGCAAAGCTTCCGCAGTATCCTAAGAAGCAGCAATCTACTCTCCAGGAGCGCGTTGATAAGTCGGTTTATTCTGTTCCTGCTGCAAAGCAGCTTGCATTGTTTGATACGACTGATTTTATTGGGTTTGGTAAGTAACAAATGGGGGTGCGTTGGTCATGAGAAAAATTATTGAAGCTGAACAGTATGGCGGTCATGTTTTTTATTTGGAAGTTGAGTCGAATTATAAGGTTCCGGAAGAAGGAAAAGGTATGCAGGATGCAGTTAATTTTTTTATGGGGCAAGAACGTGTAAATGCACTTGATTCTTTGATTAGTGTTAGTACGGATGATGCTCGTAAATTTGCAGAATCAATTATTGCACTTTGTAATGAGATCGATCGGGAAACGATTTAGAATTTGTATACTATTTTGCTGTTGGCGCGAAACCGCGCCGACTACCCCCGTATTGTAACACGGGGGTAGTAAATACAAGGAACATGGTCCGACGCTACGCGTGGTCTGCGATTTCGGGTTTTGATCTTAAATTACGGGTTTTGTG
>NZ_JBYLHY010000062.1:0-10266 GCF_057749925.1 Paenibacillus sp. sgz302191 | reverse complement strand
CAACGCCTGCGGCGCGCAGCGTGCGGGCCAACCGGTTCGCCCGCTCGTCCAGCTCGCCGTAAGTCATCACGGCGTCTTCGAAACGCACCGCCGGCTTATCCGGCGTGCGCGCAGCGTGCTCTTCGAACAGCGCCTGGATCGTCGCAAAGCTCGGATACGCCGCCGCCGTGTCGTTAAACTCCAGCAAAATTTGCTCCCGCTCCCGGGCCGTCATCACTTCAAGCTCGCCGAGCTTCAAGCAAGGATCGCTCAGAATGCTGTCGATTAACTGCCGGAAATGCAGCGCCATCCGCTCTATGGTCTCCCTGTCGAACAAGGCGTCCGTATATTGCAAGCTGCAAGCTACGATATCGGCGTCTTCGACGGCTTCGAACGTCAAATCGAACTGTACGGCTTTGTGGCCGTTCGGATAAGGCTCGACCTGCAAATCTTTGAAGCTCTTCTCTTCCCGCCGCCTGCTCTGCATGACGAACATCGTATCAAACAGCGGATTGCGGCTGAAATCCCGCGGAATATCCAAACGCTCAATCAGCTCTTCAAAAGGGTATTCCTGATGCTCGAACGCTTGCAGCACCCGGTTTTTGACCTCTTTTACATAATCCGCAAACGTTTGGTCTCCCGACGGATGCATGCGGAGCGCCAGCGTGTTGACGAACATCCCGATCAGCGGCTCCAGGTCCGGATGCGGCCTGCCGACGATCGGCGTGCCGACCACGAGGTCGTCCTGCCCCGTGTAAGCGTGCAGCAGCGCGGTATATGCGGCAAACAGCACCATGTACATGGTCGAACCGGTTTGCGCCGCCAATCGCTTGAGCGCATCGGTGCGCTGCTCGTCAAGGATGAACGGAACCGTATCTCCCCGGAAGCTGCGGGCGGCCGGCCGCGGATAATCCGTCGGCAGGTTGAGCGCGGGAATTTCCCCGCGGAAGGCATCGAGCCAGTACGCTTCCTGCGCTTCGATCCGCTGCTGCTGATCCGCCCCCGCTCTCCACACCGAGTAATCCTTATACTGAATCCGCAGCGGAGGCAGCTCTTCGCCTTCATACAAGCGAATCCATTCATCGACGAATATTTCCATCGAAACGCCGTCCGTAATGATGTGATGCATATCAAAAAGCAGCAGATGCCGCTGCGGCTCAAGCGCGACAAGCTGGACTCTCCACAGCGGAGATTCCGATAGACGGAAGGGCCGTATAAAGCTGCGAATGACCGCCTCCGGATCGTCTTCGCCGATATGTCTTTCCTGCAGGCTGAACGCCGCTGCCGGATGGATGCGCTGCAGAGGCTCCCCGCCGCTCAGCTCGAACCCGGTGCGAAGCGTATCGTGACGGGCGATCAATTGCCCGAAAGCTTGCTCCAGGCGCTTCGCGTCAACATTGCCGATGAGCGTCACGACGCCCGGCATATTGTAAGCAAGCGCCCCCTCTTCAAGCTGGTGCAAAATATATAACCGCTTTTGCGAGGAAGTTAACGGATAATAATCGCTTGCCGGCGCAAGAGGTATGGACGTAAAGTCGGCTTGCTCCATACCGGATATCGCCGCCGCCAACTGCTCGACGGTCGGATGCTGGAATACGTCTTTCAGCGGAACGATCCGGCCCAATTCTTTTTGCAGCTGGGCGACTAACGCAGCCGCCCGCAGCGAGTGCCCGCCGAGCTCGAAGAAATTGTCCGTTACGCCGATTTCGGAAATGCCGAGCACGTGCTGCCAAATATGAACCAGCTTCGTTTCCATCTGCGTGCGCGGAGCTATGCGGGAGTCGCCTGTCTGATTCCCGCTCTCGGCCGGCAGCGCTTTGCGGTCGATTTTGCCGTTCGGCGTCAGCGGCATTTCGCCAAGCTGGATGAAGTACGAAGGCACCATGTAGCCGGGAAGCTCGGCGCCCAGCGCAGTGCGCAGCTCCTGGGCCGATACGTCCCTGTCCGCAACGTAGTACGCGTACAGCTGGTTTTGTCCGGCGGCGTCTTCCCGCGCGATAACGATCGTCTCCCGCACAGCCTCGGCCTGCAAAATTTTGGCTTCCACTTCGCCAAGCTCGATGCGGTAGCCGCGTATTTTCACCTGATGGTCGATCCGGCCCAAATATTCGATCCTGCCGTCGGAGAGCCATCTTGCAAGGTCCCCCGTCCGGTACATGCGTTCGCCGCTGAACCGGCTGACGACGAACTTGTCCGCCGTCAATTCCGGCCGGTCGTGGTAGCCTCTGGCCAGTCCTGCGCCTGCCACGCACAGCTCTCCCGGCACGCCTGCCGGCAGCAGATGACCGTCCGGGTCCACCATATAAACATGGTGGTTCGGCATCGGACGCCCGATCGAAATCAAGCGGTCTGCGTCCGGATCGGACGAAACCGGCCAAATCGAGGTTGCCACGGAATTTTCGGTCGGCCCGTACCCGTTGTAGTAAGCGAGCTTGTCTTTCCACTTCTGCACCAGCTCTGCGGACGAAGCCGAACCGGCGGTAAACAAAATGCGCAAGCTTGGCATCGCCTCCGGCTCCAGATACACCGCATAGGTTGGCGGCAGCGATGCGACGGTAATGGCGTGTTCGCGCATATAGCTCTCGAACAGCTGATAATTCAAAATCGTTTCGGACGTCGGCACGTACAAGGCCGCGCCGCAGAACAGCGCCTGGAACATATCCCAGCAAGCCGCATCGAAGGACAGGCTGGCGAACAGCAGCGTACGGTCCGACGTATGGATACGAAGCGTTTCATCGTAATAAGCTTTCAGATTCGTCAGCCCGTGATGCTCGACCATAACCCCTTTGGGCTTGCCGGTCGTGCCTGACGTGTAGATCACATAAGCCAGGTCGCCGGGGCCCGCTCCATATTCCGGATTCGTTCCGTCGGCGCTGTAAACGCCCGGGTCGTCCAGCAGGAGCACGGCGCTCGCCGTATCGCCGATCCGCGCCGCCAGCCGCTCTTGCGTGAGCAGCAGCCCCGCGCCCGAATCTTCCAGCATGTAGCGGATGCGGTCTTCCGGATATTCCGGGTCAATCGGCACGTAGGCGCCTCCAGCCTTCATAATGCCGAATACGCCGACGATCATGTCCAGCGACCGCTCCGCCATCAGCCCGACCAGACGATCCGCCCGGACGCCTCTCTCCCGCAGCGTACGGGCAAGCCTGTTCGCCCGCTCGTTAAGCTCCCGGTACGTAAGCTTCTCGCCTTCGAAGTAAACGGCCATTTGCTCAGGCGTCCTTGCCGCCTGCTCTTCCAGCAGCCGGTGAATCGTCTTGTTTTGCGGCGACGGCATCGCCGTATCGTTGAAAATCTCAAAAATTTGCGCCCGCTCGCCGGCCGTGACGATTTCCAGTTCGCTGACCGCAGCGTCCGGATTGCCGACGGCCTGCTCCGTCATATAAAGCAAATGCTGACCGATCCGCTCTACGGCTGCCGGGTCATAGATGCGTTCGTTATACTCGAAACGAATCTGCAAATGTTCGCCCGGCGTGACGATCAGATTGAAGTCGTAATTCGTCTGCTCCATCATTTCCACATGGGAAATCTCGAAGCCGTTTTCCCCGCCGCCGCTGAGCTGCTCCATTTGCGCTTCCATCGGGAAGTTTTCGAACACCATAATATGGTTGACAAGATCCTGCTTCTGCTCGGTCAGAGCCTGAATTTCATAAAGCGGATGCGAATCATGCACATGCGACGCCAGCGCCTGCTTTTGAATGCGCATGGCCAATTCGTCGAACGTATCGTCTGCCTCTCGCAAAATCCGCACAGGAATCGTATTGATAAACAATCCGATCATGTTCTCGATGCCGGGAATTTCCGCCGGACGCCCGGACACGACGCTGCCGAACACGACGTCTTTGCTGCCGTTGTATTTTTGCAGCAGAAGCCCCCAGACGGTTTGCAGCAGCGTGTGGATCGTCACCTGATGCCCTTTCGCAAAACGGTTCATCCTGGCTGTCAAATCCGTGCCGAAATCGCAGTAATGGCTTGTGAAGCTTTGCCCTTCGGCCTTGCCTTGCGGCCTGCCGGCCGGCAGTACGGTCTGATTCTCGTAACCTGCCAAATACCCGCTCCAGTACGCGGTGGCCTCGTCTTTATCGCGCGCTTCCAGCCATTCGATATAACGGCTGTACGACGTCACCGGCGCAAGCTGCGGCGTCCGCTGCCCGATCATGGCATGATACAGCTCGAACACCTCTTCCGAAACGAGCGACAAACACCAGCCGTCCATCAAAATATGATGGGAACTCCAGATGAAGCGGTAGTCGTTCTCCCCCGTGCGCAGCAAGGCGACTCTCATCAGAACGTCCTGCGTCAAGTCAAAGCCTTGCCGCTTGTCTTCGCTCATCCGGCGCTCGACATAAGCTTTCCGCTCCGCTTCGGGCATCGCCCGCAAATCTTCATAATGAAAACCGCCGCGCTTCCTGCGGAATACGAGCTGCAAAGGACGGTCTCTCCAGCCGACGTATACGTTCGTGCGGAAAATCCCATGCCGGTTCATCAGTACGGCAAAGCTTTTCTCGAACGTCTCCGCATCGAACCGGCCGTGCAGGTCAAACGTCGTCTGCTCAAAATAGGCCGACGAGCCGGCGTCCAGCATGCTGTGGAACAGCATGCCCTGCTGCATAGGCGTGAGCGCGTATATATTTTCGATTTCGCCGATTTGCCGCGTCGCCGCCGCGATCCGCTCCAGCTCCTCGGACGTCATTCCTTTGATCGAGAGGTCGCTAGGCGTCGCTTCCGATGTTTCCCGCGCCGAGCAGTGAAGCACGACTTCCTGCAGGCTGTCATGCAGAAGCGCTGCCAAACGCTCCATCGTTTCCTTGCGGTATTGTTTGCGGCTGTAGCTGATCGTCAGCGACAGCTCGCCGCCCGAAATCATCCCGTTGATGTCAAGCGAATACGTTCTGGCCGCTTTCGCGCTGATTGGGTCGCCGCCGGAAAAAGGCGATATGTCCAACGTGCCGCCGGCAAGATCCTGATCGAACTGGCCCAAATAGTTAAAGCTGATTTCCGGCTCCGCGCCAAAAGCTGCCGACTTGGCGGCTTCGGACAAGTACCGCCAAATGCCGTACCCGACGCCTTTGCTTGGCACGGCGCGCAAGTTTTCCTTCACCGTTTTGATGCGCCCGGATACGTCCGTGCTTGCGCCCATGTCGAGCACGACCGGATATTGGCTCGTAAACCAGCCGACCGTACGCGATATATCGATATCCGGCATGATCGCTTCGCGGCCGTGTCCTTCCAGAGTGACGGCTACGTGTTCGATACCGGACCAGGCGTGAACCGCCATGCCCAGCGAGGTCAGCAGAAGATCGTTCATTTCGGTGCGATAGGCGCGGTGCGCTTGCTTCAGCAGCAGCTCCGTCGTTTCCTCCGTCCAGGTGACGGTCACGACTTCGCTGTCGCCGATCAGGGAGTTCAGACCTTCGCTATCTTTCGGCAGAGCCGAATAGCCGGCTTGTTCGATCCGCTCCCAATACGCGTGCTCGCCGGCGAGTTCCGGACGATTCGCATAGTCGTGAAGCCGGCTTGCCCACAATTGGAAGGAATCCGTCTTTTGCGGCAGCCGGATCGCCTGCATGCTTAGCGCCTGCTCATACGCGGCTGCCAGATCCTCGAACAAAATCCGCCAGGAGACGCCGTCCACGACCAAATGGTGAATGGCGACGAGCAGATGGTCTCCGTCCTTGCAGCGGAACAGCCCCAGGCGCAGCAGCGGCCCTTCGCTCAAGCTGATGCCGCCTTGAATGAGGCTCGCTTTCGCCTCGATCGCTGCCGCAGGCTCCGCCTCGTCCTTCAGATCGATGATTTCCAAACTGTACGGTTCGCCCTCGTCAAGCCCCCGGTACCAGGCTCCCTCGCCACGAATGACAAAGCGCAGCGCGTCATGATGCTCGGCTAGCTTGCTCACCGCTTTGCGGAGCGCTGCTTCATCAAAGCCCGATTTACGGTAAAGCAGGACGGCCTGATTGTGGTGATGCTCCTCTTTATAGTCTTGCTCAAAAAACCAGAGCTGCACGGGCGTCAACAACGCCTCGCCGGTTGCGGCGCCCTGATCGGCGATGCGGCTGACCCGCTGCACATACGGACTCAAGGCTGCAACGGTCGGATTTTGAAACAGATCTTTCATTTCCATCCGGTAACCGGCTTGATACAGTCTGGAGGAAACCTGCAGCGATCTTATCGAATCGCCGCCAAGCTCAAAGAAATTGTCGCGGATGCCGACGGTCCGGACGCCCAATACGGCCTGCCACACTTCGCAGAGCGTCTGCTCCACGGCCGTGCGGGGCGCCGCATAGTCGGCTCCTCCTGCGAAGCCGTCATTTTCCGGCACCGGCAGCGCTTTGCGGTCGATTTTGCCATTTGGCGTAAGCGGAAGCCGTTCCAATGTCATCAGCCGCGCCGGCACCATGTGGGCAGGCAGCGATTGCTGCAAGTGCGCTTGCAGCGCCGCCAGATCAAGCGTCTCTCCTCCGGAGGCCGCATACCCGCACAAATATTTGCCGCCGCCGTCGTCGATACGATCGATAACGACCGCCTGCTTGACGCCCGGAAAACCGAGCATAGCCGATTCGACCTCGCCCAGCTCGATGCGGTAACCGCGAATTTTCACCTGATGGTCCATGCGGCCGATAAAATCCACGTTGCCGTCGTCCATCCACCGGGCCAGGTCGCCGGTCCGATACAGCCGTTCTCCCGGCACAAACGGGTTCGCGACGAACTTTTCATCGGACAGCTCGGGACGGTTCAAGTAGCCTCGGGCGATGCCGGGACCTCCGATGCACAGCTCCCCGGATACGCCGACAGGCACAGGGCTCAAACCTGAATCAAGAATATAAAATCTGGCGTTGAGCGACGCCTTGCCGATCGGCACGCTGCCCGCCGAAGGAAGCTTGCTCAAAGGCTCGTCATAGAAGCTGGAATCGATCGCCGCTTCCGTGACGCCGTAGCTGTTGATGATGCGGATTTGCGAGCCGTAACGCTCCTGCAGCCTGCGGTAGTCCGCAACGCTGCAGCTGTCCGAGCTGGTGATAAGCAGGCGCAGCGAGCTGATATCCAGTTGCTCGGCTGCAACATGCTCCATGAACGGAACGATCAGCGCAGGCGTCGATTCAAACGCAGTGATTTGGTATTCGTGCAAATAACCGTACAGCTTCACAGGATCGATCCGGTCTTCTTTCCGGCAAATGAACATGGCGCCGCCGTTCAGCAGCGTCCTTGCGATATCGCCGGTGAATACGTCGAACGAGAAGCTGGCAAGCTGCAGCAGCAGCAGCGGGAACTCCAGCAAGCGGTACTCCCGGCGGTAGGCGAACGCCGTATTGACCAGGCTCCGGTGTTCGATCATGACGCCCTTCGGGCGCCCCGTCGTTCCCGACGTATAGATCACATAAGCCAAATCGTCCGGCGCATTGACATTCGGACCATCGGCGGTCGAGCCCGCATAGACGGACTCGTCGTCGAGGCACAGCACGGCTCGCGGTTGCTGCGCCGTTTCAGTCTCACCCTGCTGCTCCGCGAGATGCAGCAGATGGGACTGCGTCAGCAGCACGGCAGCGCCGCTGTCTTCCAGCATGAACCGGATGCGTTCAGGCGGATAATCCGGGTCTAGCGGCACATAGGCGCCGCCCGCCTTCCATACGGCGAGCACCGCCACGATCAGCAGGGTGCTGCGTTCGGCAAGAATGCCGACCCTGTTTTCCCGGCCGATGCCTGCGCCGCGCAGCGTTTGCGCCAGGCGGTTGGCCTGCTCGTTCAGCTCGCGGTACGTCAACCGATTTTCCGTATCGCTGACAGCCAGACGTTCGGGCGTCCAATGCGCTTGCTCTTCGACATAGACATGAAACGGCTTTTCAAGCAGCGGTTCCAGACCTTCGGCGCCTTTGCCGCTAAATGCGTGTAAAAGCTGCGCTTTTTCTTCAGCCGCAATAAATTCGAGCGCGGACAAAGGAAGCTGCGGATCGCGGGCAATGGATGCCAAAATTTGGCTGTAATGATTGGTGAGCCGCTCTGCCGTCGCTCTTTTGTAAACCGCTGTCGCATACTCCAGATGGAACGCGATGCCGTCTTCCTCTACAGCGCCTTCCAGAGAAAGATCGAATTTCGCGACGGAGTCTTCCCGCGGATAAGCGGAAAAGCGAACATCCTCAAAGCTCGCGTCTGTCTGCTCCGCATTTTTCAGCTCGAACATCGTATCGAATAAAGGATTGCGGCTCATATCCCGTTTGAGCTGCAGCCTGCTGACCAGCTCTTCGAACGGATACGCCTGATGCTCGAACGCGCTCAGCGTTTTTTCCTTTATGTCCTGCAAAAAGCTGTAAAACGTTTTGTCGCCGGCCGGGTAGCTGCGGATCGCAAGCGTATTGACAAACATGCCGATAAGCGGCTCCAGGTCGGCATGAATGCGTCCGGCAACAGGCGTGCCGACGACGATATCTTCTTGTCCCGTATATTTATGCAAAAGGGCTGCATAAGCGGCGAGCAAAACCATATAAAGCGTGCTGCCGCTCCGCGCCGCCAGTTGGCGCAATGCGTCGCTCGTTGTCCGGTCAACGGCAAACCGAACGCTGTCCCCTTCAAAGCTCTGCACGGCGGGACGCGCAAAATCGGCTTTGAGATCCAGCGTCGGCAGCTCGCCCTGAAACGTATCCAGCCAATACGCCTGCTGCTTTTGCCATTCTTCATTTTGCATGTTCGCCTGCTGCCACACCGCATAATCTTTGTATTGATTGCGCAGAGGCGGCAGCTGCCCGCCGTTGTAGAGCAGCGCAAGTTCATGGATGAAAATGTTTAGCGAACCGCCGTCCGATACGGTATGGTGCATGTCGATCAGCAGCAAATAACGCTCCGCCCCCTGCTCGATCAGCCCAGCCCGCAGCAAAGGAGCTTGGGCAAGGTCAAACGGACGCACAAAGCTTTGAACCGCCGCCTCCGTCTGATCTTCATGCGCGCGGATATCCTCTATAGCGAATTCGATATGCTCATGAATACGCTGCACAGGCTCTCCGCCCGCAAGCTCAAAGCTCGTTCTCAGCGTTTCATGCCGTGCAATCAGCTTGCGGAACGCCTCCTCCAGACGATTGCGGTCCAGCAGCCCTTCCGCCAGGACGACCCCCGGCATGTTATACCCCAGCGCTCCGCCTTCCAGATTGCTTAAAATGTACAGCCGTTTCTGCGCCGAGGAAACAGGATAATACGCGCTCTCCGGCGCATTCGGAATCGCGGCGAGCATGCGGGTTTCCTTGCTTTCGATCCTTTGCGCCATCTGTTCGACCGTCAGTGTCTGGAACACGTCGCGAATTTCCAGCTGTTTGTTCATTTCTTTATGAATGCGGGCGACAAGCGTCGCGGCCCGCAAGGAATGGCCGCCGATCTCAAAGAAGTTGTCTTTGACGCCGACGCGTTCAAGGCCCAAAACATCCCGCCAAATGTGCGCGAGCTTCATTTCCGTCTGCGTGCGCGGAGCCGTATACTCCGCTTCCGAGCGAACGCTCGCTTCCGGAGCGGGCAGCGCCTTGCGGTCGATTTTGCCGTTCGGGCTGAGCGGCATCCGCTCCAGTTGGATCAAATAAGTCGGCACCATGTAGGCCGGCAGCGTCTCCGCCAGCCTGCTGCGCAGCTCGCTGGCAGGCAGCTCCGTCTCCGCCACGTAGTACGCGCACAGCAGCTTTTGGCCGCTCTCGTCCGCGCGGGCGACGACGACCGCTTCATCCACGTGCTCCACGTTCAGCAGCTGCGACTCCACTTCGCCCAACTCGATCCGGTAGCCGCGGATTTTCACCTGGTGGTCGATTCGGCCCAGGTATTCGATGTTGCCGTCCGGCAGCCAGCGCGCCAAGTCCCCGGTCCGGTACATCCGGCCCCCGTCCGCGAACGGATCGGACACGAACTTCTCCGCCGTCAGCTCCGCACGGTTCAGGTAGCCCCGCGCCACGCCGACGCCACCGATGCACAGCTCCCCGGCCACGCCCACAGGCTGCAATTGCAGCTTGCCTTCCTTCATGATGTACAGCCGCGTATTGTGGATCGGCTTCCCGATCGGGATGACCGGATAATGCACATCCGGCTCGCAGTCGAAGTACGACACGTCCACCGTCGCTTCCGTCGGTCCGTACAGGTTGATCAGCCGCGCGCGGTTCACCCACGCTACCGCCTGCTGGAACCGGGCCACGTGCTGCGGCGGCAAAGCTTCGCCGCTGGCGAATACTTGGCGCAGCGTTCCCAACTGCCCGGCCAGCTTCGCTCCCGGCTGCTGCTCCGCGTAATCGAGGAACGCGTGCAGCATCGCCGGCACGAAGT
>NZ_JBYLHY010000061.1:0-17924 GCF_057749925.1 Paenibacillus sp. sgz302191 | reverse complement strand
TACGATTTGGCATGGCCTAATGCGTCCGTCTCCTTGACTTTCTCGCCCGCCGGATTGTATTGGTACAGAGCGGTGAACCTCTCCGGCTTGTTCTGTGCGGCGATCTCCGGGTCCACCGTGCGGATGACGTGTCCGGCCAAATCATACGTGTACAGCCAGCCGTACCGCTCTTCATCTGTGCTGCCCGAAAGATACCCTTTCGCATCGATCTTTTTGATTACATTGTTGTTGGCATCGTACATGTTGCGGGAGATGACAATGCCGTAAGGGTCGGTCACCGAGACAAGACGGTTCAGCTTGTCGTATCCGTACGTCATGCTGTTGTTCCGGGCATTCGTTTCCGCAAGCTTGTTGCCGGCCAAATCGTATTTGTATGTGAACGTATGCTGCTCAGGGTCCGTAACCTGTTCGACGCGGTTTAAGGTGTCAAAAGCGTAACGGGTGACAAGCCCTCTCTCATTCCGCTCCGCCACGCGGTTGCCGACTTTGTCGTAGGTGTATTGCTTGTAAACGTCGGCTCCGTTCACCTTGCGGATCACTTTATCCACGCGGTTCAGCGCATCGTATGTGTAGGCGATGATATACGGCTCCTGCTCTCCCCCCGCATACCGGTACGCCCGCGGATCGATTTGCTTCGTACGGTTGCCGAGAACATCGTACTCGTAACCGGTTATGATGCGGATTTTGCCCGCATATTCGGCATCCCGCAGCGCCGCGGCGTCACTCAAGCTTGCCGCATCCAAATCGGCTTCATCCACCAGCTTGATCCGTTTCAGCAGACTATGAAAGAGACGAGGTTAATCGACCAGATGTCGGTATCGTCTTCTTAGTATTTGTCCTAAGACGTACATTGAAGGGTAAGCCTATCCTTTCTTCCTCTGTAAACCCAACAAGAAGATTGTTATGTGCTCTGGTTTATGTCATGGGCAAGAAAGGCTTTCGCAAGCCGCAATATGAAGCAATTCCAAACGCATAGTTGCTTCCATCTGATGAACGTTGAGCAATACTTCTTCTGCTGTCAGCTTGTCAAGCTGTCCGCCATATCGATAAATATGGTCGTAGAGTGCATACTGACACATTTCCAACGCTTTCAATTGTTTATTGAAAGTATCTTCCTGTTCGACAAATCGATGATAGGTTTCCATTTGCTCGTTCATGAACGGTCACCGCCTATAGATTGGCTTAGAGTATAGCTCCTCGGCTTGAATATCGCCGTAGAATACAACCTTTGATAAAATGCTTTGCGGTCAAGGATTCGTTTGACCTGTACTAAATCGCTTGCCTTGTTGAATTGTAATACGATAACTACATCAATGGTTTCGAATAACATGCTCTGAAAGCCGATTCTATCCACTTCAAGGGTATCCTCGTCTACTTTCGACCCGCTGATTCTCGAATCGATGTAAATGTGCAATAAATTCCAACCTTGTTCCCGACAGTAGGAACGAATTTCGTCTTGATGATATGCTAAACTGTATCCATCTTTGGCTTTTCCACTTGTCGATACTCTGACATAACCGATGACACTCATCCTGTTTCTTCCCCCCGTTGCAGTAATTTCAATTTATGTAACGGTTAACCGAACTTTACTATGATTATATACCGCTTAACCGAAATAATCAATGTTATTTTCGATTCATGTGTTATAATCATAAGATACGCTAAAGCGTTACCGTCTATAGTGGAGGAAAGAGAATGTCGATTAAATTCCGTCTTCGAGAAATTCTTGATAATAAAGACATGACACAACGTGAATTGGCTAGACTAACGGGGCTACGCCCAAGTACAATCAATCATCTATGCTCAGAGCGAGTGGACAGGGTTTACCTTGAAACTCTTGAATTGATTTGCAAAGTACTTGACATCAACGTAAACGAACTCATAGAGATTAAGTGATAGACTTACTTTTACGGATTTAATGGTGCATAGAGACTTCATATGACTCAAACTATCCATAAACTATCCTAACACCTCCAACGCATTTAAACGCCTGTAAAAGCTTCCTGTTCAGCCTCAGAGCCATTGAGCAAGCCGCCCGAAGGGACAGGGCGGCGGCGGAACTCTATCTTCATTCTTGAGTAAAGTATCCGTAAAGAGTTATCCGCCGTCTTTATCATCCAAGAATCCAGAATCTCCCCCGAAATCGCAGACCGCCCACGGCGTGTCTGCTGTTTCTTTTTAAGTGACTCTTAGCTTGATTCTTCTTTAGTTGAATCTTATTTAATGATTCTTATTAGTGAGACTATCGGACGGTTGGTAGCAGACTCTATGTCTACGATTCAGACTCTATGTCTAGCGTTGCCGACTCTCTGTCGGAATCGCGGACACATAGTCTGCAGCCTTCATTTCCTGCCTTTAACCAACCGTGTGACGGCTATCTGGACAGAGAGTCCACTGAAATAACAGACTCTCCATTATTGACCGCTGACATCTGGCGGAAATCGCTTGGCAAACGCCGTTGTTAGATACTGAGCTAGCTAGCCAATGTTTCCGTTTCAGCGAATTTATCCGTGGGGAAGCGTCTTTCATGAAGTCTTTGGAGTCGGGCGGTATACGCTGTGTAACCGTCACTCTTTATGACCTCTTGAATCCACAGCATCAGTTCCCTCTCGTTTACCTGCTTCCTCACACTGCCGATAAACTCATGTGTCTTCTCTGACACGAGCAAATACGGATGATGGTGAAGATAGTTCGGCAGGTAGTACGTGTTGTTCTTGCTCTGACTGACCAGAATCAGCTTCTTCTCGGCTAGACTCCCAATGTGACGTTCTACGGTCTTGGAACTGCACCCGATGTTTCGGGCAATCATCTCAATGGTGGGGTAACACTGACTCTGGTCGCTCATATACGCGATAATATCAACGAGAATCAGCTTCTCATACACGTTGAGTCCATAGCACCGATGAAGCTTTTGCGGCACGATGGTGTAGCCTTTGTGACATCCTGTAAAGTTGCTCTCTTTGGCAACCTCGTCCATGTACGTATTGGCGGCTTTATTGCTTTTAGTGAGCCAGAAATCATTGTATTTCGTTGTCATTTTGAATACCTTCCTTTGTCGTGTAGTATCGCCGCGCGGCGGCTGTGAAGTCAGGAAGGCGGCTAGCCTAAGCGTTACCTTGCCTGTTCAATGTCAACTGGTCGTCACCAGATTGCCTTTGCATAGTAACCATCGTTACTTATTGTCAGATAGTTGCGGAGGATTTTAAATTCCTCTTAATATTCATAGTCGATGTATGTCTGATGGAAGTTGCGGAAGGCATTTTATCTGGGAAAAACCGTAAGAAAGCGAAGGTTAGAAATTGGGCATGTAACATGGAGGTAACTGGGGATTATTGACGCGGCAGGGAAGAGGGCGGCGATACAAATAGGGTATACAATTCAAGCATAAATGCTGTACGTACAAAATTTTGACGGAATTTTGGTACGGGGATGATGAGGGTAAAGTTCTTCCGAGACTAGCCGCCCGAATCATTCGGCACTGGGTAGGGTATAAGAAAAAACCTTGAAGGAGCAATCCCTCAAGGTCTCATCTTGTTACAGTTGTTCGTTGTAGAGTATTCCTTCATTGTTAATTGCGTTGAATTCGGCAATTAATCGTACCATTTTAGGAACTGATGCCGTATTGAATCCAGAATATGTCATACCATCAATAACATTTTTAAGTACTCTTTTCCATTCTGATTGAAAAATTTCTTTTGTAGTTACAACATGACCGCTTTGTTTGAGTAAATTCTCGGTCTTTCCAACAACATTTTCCCACTCCGAACGAATCACCAGATTATTTGAATCCCATGTTAAATCCCACTTACATGCAAATGAATTTGATGGCCAGTGAACACTTATCTCCCCAGAAACTTTCGTCCTAAGGGTTTCAAGAATGTTTAAGATGTCATCTATCATCAGGCTCATGTCGTACTTGTACCCTATTGGAATACAAATGGTCTTCCACATAATTATCACATCTTCTGTCCAAAGAGGAAACACAATCTCAAGAGCATCAGACAAGGAAGATATATCTTCCTCATATTCCCCAGTAAATCTAGGACATCCTGCTTGAATTCTAAAATCCATAGGTAGTCTCCTTTTTCTATGGTGCAGGTGTTTCTGGTGGTGCAGGATAACCATGAAATGTACCCGAACCATTATTTCTTACCCAGATTCTTGTTGCATCCACTGTAGATCCATCAGGCATGTGTACTTTGGAAGTAGAGCCGCTAGGTAAATCAAACCATCCACCTTCACCAGGCTTTAATGTTGCTGCTTTTTCACCTGCAAACTCTAAATCCGCTTTGCTCCACTGCCCTTGGGGTAATCCAGACTTTTTAGCCATTGCAGGGCCTTCTTTCCAGTCCACCCCATGTTTCCCACTCTTAAGATATTTGGCCTCAGGACGTAAACCACAATCCCCGATATTATGAACCCAAATTCCTAAGTCACTTACAAAGTACGTATGGAAATCAGCAACAGTAAAATTATAAACCTTTACCTTTTCATCGTGTCGTACAATTTCTATGTTGTCAATCTTTAGATGATTTTCGTTACTTTGAACTAGTTCATCGCCAACCTTAAGGTCAACAGCGAGTACCCATCCCTTACCTTCAACCCAGAATGGATGATTATCAGTGGTTTCAATAACTTGGTTACCCAATGTCAACTTATAAGTTGTATCTTTCTCGTTGCGATGAAGGGCAGTAACTTCCTTGTAAGCCTGTTCGCCTGTCTCTTCATTCTTGGAAAGAACCTTATCTCCGACCTGAATGTCTTCGATATTCTTCTCCCCTTCGTCTGTGAAAACTTTGGTTCCAGCAGTGAAACAGTTGCATCCACCCACTAGCCTATTAGCCGATTTTTCCAGATCCGTAACTTCATCAGCAACAGGTTTTTCAAGCTTGTTAGCTCCCTTAACGAGGGTATACACTTCGTCTCCGCTTTTCAAGACGCCAACAAGCGGTACAAGTCCGATTCCATCCAGTGTTGTCTGTCCTGCGTGTCCCCATGTCCACTCCCAGTTTATTAGATCTGCAGACACATCTCTCACATCTGCCGGCAAATCCAATCCGGTAAGTCCCAAAAGAACTTGAGCTATTGTTCCTTCCGTCGTTACCTTATCTGTAAAATTCCCAAGAATCACTTGCTCAAGCGCATCTTGGAGTCTGCTATGCTTCTCCTCCGGCGTATCGGTAACTTCAGAGTGGCCATGTTTGGCTAAGATTCTATCCGCTTTCTCGATGACATCGCTGTTTTCTTCAATTATAGTATCTAGCCGCGATAAAGTCTCATCATACCCTTTCCTTACATTTCGAATCATAACAAGTTGTTTTTCTTCTTGCTTACGTAAGTCCTTTACTTCGTCTAACAGTGCATTGACCTGGGCATTATAGTTTGCCAAAACAGCTTTAGTTTCTTCTATTTCAGCTAGTAGTTTTTCAATTTCAGCAAGTTCAGCTAACCTCTGCTTTTCTTCGGCTGCCCTTTGTTCAGCTAATTCCTGGGCGTTCTTCTTTGCCATTTCTATTAAGGCCGCTTCGTCTTCATCTGTGATATAATCCATTGGAGCTCCATTGCCGACCATGAAACTCGACTGCTTCATCAGTTTAGATACGATAGCTCTAGAGTCGATACTCACTACTACATCTCTACCTAGATCTTTGGCTACTGAAGCCATAGCACCAAGTGCAGCATGCGAAATTATATCTTCCGTGGTTACTTTCTCTCCACGAGATTGCTTCTCTTGAATCTCTCTTCCTTTAACTTCTTGTTTGTAGCTCTCCCAAGTGCCCGCTTCCTCGTTCCCTTTGGCATCAACAAGTTTGGCTACCTGTGAATTGCCTTTCTCTAGTTGGGCTAGTACTTTCCGCAGCTCGTTCGCCCTATAATTTGCATTGATCTGCGTTAGCGTCCATTTATCACTGTTTTTACCTGCTCCTTGCTCCTCTTTCTGCCATCTTTCTTTTTCCTTATCAATTTGCTTAATGATGTTTTGTATTTCCTGAGACGAATGTCCCGTCGGATCCACATACATAATCGGATTGTTATTCGCATACGTATACAAGTTCAAGCTTAACGGGTTCGAGTCCTCGCCCCAATAGCTGTCCGCCGAGATAAACCGCCCGATGTACGGATCGTAGTACCGCGCTCTCAGGTAGTACAAGCCGACTTCCGCATCGAAGAATTCACCCGCGTAGCGGATCGAGCTTGCGTATGCCTCAACCGTTAATGTGGGGTTGCCGAAAATATCGTAGTCGTACTGGTTCTCCACTTCTCCGCTTTCAGATACAGTTTGTACCACATCACCATGACCGTTGAACAGGTAGTAGGAGAGCTTGTCCGCCGCGTCGATGCGGGCGATGTAGTTGATGCCGCGCACATAGCGGGCTTGGACTGCACCAGCCCCGTCTGTCTCCAGAATAACATACTGGCGATCATACAAGTAGTTCGTCACTTTCGCCGCGTAGCCGTCCTTCGAGCTTCGTACCGTCTTGCGAGTCCGCAGGTCGTCGCCATCGTAGGCGTACTCGACCGTTACCCGTTCGCCTGCCTTGACTCTTTCCACCTGCTTCAAGCGATTGAAGCCGTCATACGTATTGCTGACTTTCTCGATCAGGCTGCTGATGTCGCCTTCGATTTCGTCCCCGTACGGGTTCCCGCCGGTTACTCGCCGCATGTCCCGGTTATGCGGACGGAGGTAGCTGACCTTTTGCCGGATTTCGTTGCCGTTGTTGTCGTACAGGTAGCTGGTCGTTTTCTCCAGCACTGCTTTTCCAGCTTCGTCGCTCATTTTCTCGACGAGCTGCAGCAATTCGTTGACGCCGTCGTACATGTACTCGCTTTTCTTGATCAGGTACTTCACTTCCGTGCCGCTCACCGGGTCCGTATAGCCGCTCGGCTGTTCGGACGTGTATGTCTCGCTCTGGGATTGCCGGTTGCCGTTCCTATCATATGCATAGAGAGTCGTTTTCCCCGGCGCCTCGGCTTTTTCGATTCTTCCCGCCGCTGACGTCCGGTTGCCGTTCTCGTCGTAGGTGTAGGCTGTTGTTTTGCCTTGGAACGACACGGTCGCCATCCGGCTATAGCTGTCGACCCCACTCTCGTCGGTCATCGACGCTCGGTTGCCCGCTTCGTCGTACGTATAGGTGATCGTGTGCTTCCGAGAGAGACTCTTTCAATCGTATTTTAGGTAATCGCTTACCAAAGATGGTTGTTTGAGTCGTTAGCATTTCAACTACAAAAAGAAAACCTTGAAAGGCATGAGCCGATCAAGGTTTTAATAAATTTAATTCTCCATGTATTCCTCAGCAGTTTTTATATCATCTGACAAATCCAAAGCTGGATATTTTTTAGCTATTCTCTTCAAACATTCAATGAAATCAGTACTATTCACCTTATAAGAAATATCTTCAAAAATTTCGCTAAGCCAGTAAATTTCTTGTTCACTGCAGTTATCCAGGAAATGAATAGTTTCTTTGGCACTTTTACTTAATAGTTCCGTTATCCTTTCCCAATATTCATACACTTTAGGATTATTTAGTCCAAGTTGCGAACGTTCTTTTATAAGTACTCGTATATGGTTCAGGTCAAACAAAATGTCACTCTCCAATCAAATGTGTTTGGGTACCGTTTGGAAAAATTGTAATTATCTTTCCGTTTTCAACGTAAACCCCCACATCAACATTATTATAAATTCCATATTTTGCACAATGTCGTACACATAGCGGGTATGATTGCCGTTGCGGTCGGCCATCTCCACTGCGTTCAGAGCCAGATCATAGCGATACGCGATCGACTGACTCAACGCGTTCGTAACCGAGCGCAATAATCCGAACGCCCCGTAGCGGTAGCGAGTAACTTTCCCTTTACCGTCCGTCATATCCAGCTTTGCCGGCCAAATCGTATTTATATCCTGAAAAACCTCTCTCATTCCGCTCCGCCTCGCGGTTGCCGACTTTGTCGTAGGTGTATTGCTTGTAAACGTCGGCTCCGTTCACCTTGCGGATTACTTTATCCACGCGGTTCAGCGTATCGTATGTGTAGGTGATGATATACGGCTCCCGCTCCTCCCCCGCATACCGGTACGCCCGCGTATCGATTTGCTTCGTGCGGTTGCCGAGAACATCGTACTCGTAACCGGTTACGATACGGATTTTGCCCGCATATTCGGCATCCCGCAGCGCCGCGGCGTCACTCAAGCTTGCCGCATCCAAATCAGCTTCATCCGCCAGCTTGATCCGTTTCACCAACCGGTTCGAGTTGTCATACTCAAACTTCTCCACATCGTAAACAGACGTTTCCCGCAGGGATGCCGCATCCTTCGAGCCTGTCACTGTTTTCTTCAGCAGATTCCCTACGGCGTCATACGCATACGTCTCTACGGCATAAATGGTGCTGCCGCTTCCGTCCCGGTCGACCGGCGTTCTTTTGACAGTCAGCCGGTTCGCTGCGTCGTATCGGAGAAGCGTCACGCTGCCCCGCTTATCTTTGAAAGAGACGAGGTTGCCGACCAGATCGTACTTGCTTTCCGTGTAATCGCCGTACGGGTCTTTCACCGTCTTTTCTTTGCCGAAAGCATTGTATGTGTATGTGGTCGTATTGCCTAATTGATTCGTTTCGGCGATTTTGCGGCCCAGTAAATCTGTACGCCCTGATTGCTTCAACTCTGCCGCCTGTTCGCGCAATTCCCTTGCTTGGTGACGGTAACTACGAATTTCATCCATAAACTGCTCGTATGCTGCGCGGACCTGTGCAATAGACCGCATTTCCTTTTCTACTTCCTGTGTTGGTTGTTGTGCCTCCAGTTCTTCTGCCACTACTTGCTCACGTTTTGCCATTTGTTTCGTCCTCCTTTGATTTTTGGTATGCAAAAAAAGCTCATTCCTACTCATAGTTCAAGTTGGAAAGAGCTTTTGAAAGTTTATCAATCGTTTGTAAGTTGCTTAGTGTTTGGTTTGTTGGTTATATTGTACGATCTACTCTCTACTGATGTAAAGAGTTTGCTTATCTGAGTGTGTTCCTAAAATTTCTACCCATTATTCAAACTGTTATCTTGTAACCATTTCCTAGCTTCTTCACCTATTAGAATTATTGGTTGTTCTGGTGTCCCAATATTGATGCTTTTTATAAATGCCTCTTCTATCCCCCGAATTCCAGTTAATCTGGCTCCGTTGAGCAATACTCTTTCAACCGTAGCTAATCGTATATTAGCATTATATAAAATTGCATTACGAAAATCGGTCTCATCAAAAAGGCCAGCTACTAAATTAGCGTCAGTTAAATCAGCTTTAACAAACACCGTTTCAATACATTCACTATCAGCTAGTCTAACAGCTTTAATATTAGCATTTGTGAAGTCCACATATGAGATATTAGATTTACAGAAATCTGCTCCTTCTAAATTTGCAGATATAAAAGTTGATGAACATAGTAAAGATGACGAGATATCCTTATGATTTAAATCCATGCCATCAAAGATACAAGCTGTCATATATGCTTGGTCTAGTGGATATTGGGACAAATCCACATCACGCAAATCAATCTCATCTATACCCAGTTTATCACCTTGTTCCCCAACAGTTTCAATCCAAAGACGGTGTGATTCTAATTGAACGATAATTTCTCTGGTATCAGTTGCCATACTTAACCTCCCTTATGGATACCAAATAATCCTATTTGATATTCCAGCATTCTCTATTGCCTCTTTTAATTGCCCAACATGTTCGGGAATCATGTCCCGTGTATCCACAATTACGTTATAATTTTTATCTAGTTCTTTATTAATAGCCTTCATTCCGTTACTTACTGTAAATGCACCTTTCTTAGGTGATGTATGACCATTCGGATAAGATACGAAACTTTTAACATCCCATTTAACATTATTTGTTGTATCAATAAATTCTGCTCCACCATTGCCTTGTGGGTCACGTATAATCTTCCCTAATTTACCTTGTTGCTCCAAATCGAGTCCTATCTCTCTTTCTTTCAAACCTTGATCCCTAATTTTACCACCATGTGAAGGGTCGCCTGCTAAATCGTCCAGTTCCTTTTGAGTTCTTCCTCCAGTGTAACTAGACTGGGCTTTTAACATCCCCTCAGCGGCTTCGCCAGCTTCGGCCTTACGGGAACTGCTTTGAGAGAAAAGCCGCCGTACTCCGCAGGAGTACGTGCAGTCAAGGGTATTTCTTCAAATCTTCTTTACAAGTATGGATACAGTAGAGGTTTAAAGTATTTATTATATCTACAAACCCAATTTCTTGGATTGAGAACGACCTAGCCCAAAGATTTGGGAATGGCAATCCCCTCAATCCAAGATATTTGGATAATGAACCTCATTTTTTTGTGATAATTCTCATGCCAAAGCGATGGAGACTTTACGAGACTTGCCCATCTAGAAGCCGTAACTGCCGCTCTATTGCTTCAGTCAGTTCACGAGACAAATCCAGTACAATGCTCTGATACTCGACCAATGACAACATATCTGACTCACTCGTTGCCGCATTGCGTATATCTTCCTGTATTCTCATCGCGTATGACTGATAGAAGCCCTTGTTCTTTACCGTTGGTAGAACAGCTGTAACAACAGCTTCCCGAAACAAGTCTTGCCTGTCTCGATATTTCCCCTTCTCCCAGTCGTCCATTTGCTCCAGCACCGCATCATAATTTGATTTGGTGTAGACATGCCTTATGAAAGCATGAGCGGCTTCTGACAAGACGATATAGGGGTTCAGTGTTGTGCATAGACGATAGAAGTTCCTCCGACCACGCCTTGGAACCTCAATAAAATCCTTCTTCTGCAACTCCTTTAGCTTGGAAGAGACTGTATTCTCACTCAGTCCTAGATGGAGAGCCATGACTTGCTGATTAATAGCAAACCATTCTGTTATCTCCCGCTTTCGACCCTTGTCTAACATGCCCCACGATACGAGTTCAAGCAATACGTTAACCGCATTGCCATCCAAGAAGAAGCATCTGCGGATTTCCTGAGGAACTTTGGCATAAAATGTCGTATTGACTTCGTAGAGATACGTAGAGTCTTCATCAACTTGCAAGGCACAAGTACTCCGAAACAAGTTAGAGTGTAGTTCTTGCCAATCCGTTAATTTCATTTCCACTGCTGTTCCCGCTCGATTTAATGATGGAGTGGGCGGCTAGCCTCCAAGTTACCTCTCCTGTTCTATGTCAACTAGTCGTCACCAGATTGTGTTCGTTCACGATAACCATCGCGGCAAGTAGCCCATTCGTTGCGGACAATTTACAGATAAGTCCTGACAATATTAGTGGTCGTGCTAACTACTCCAAAAGATGCTTTGCCTTTTCATCCTCCCTATCGGGGCGGTGTAATCTACAGTTGCGTAGCATTTTCATAAACCTGTGAGAAAGCGAATATAACAAAAAACAGGTCAATCATGGTAGTATCTGACCATAATCGACCCGTTGAGTGTAACGCAATAGCGTTATTTGGGGTATGAAATTCAAGCATTATGTGCGTACAACCATATTGACGAAATCTTCACACGGGTATTACATGGGTTATATGTGTTATTGGTTGAATGATGGGGTCATTCCGTACCGGGTAGCCCACCAAACTATAAAATGAACATAAACCAGTCTACCCTATAAAAACAACTGCATCCTTACGCTGAAATGCGAGTGGTAATTTATCTTGAAGTCCTGCTATCCTTTCAAATATCTTATCTTTTTGTTCTTCATTTAAATTTTTTGTCGCCCATTCTTTTATAAGAATTAGTTCCGTAATGATATGCGGTACATCTTCCTCCTCTACATCAACACCTGTTGGGAAGAGGTCTGTCCATTGTAACCCTAATGATTCAATCGCAGGTAGCCAACACTCCTTAAAAAACGATTCCGTAGCAACTGGAATGAAAAAGTTCCTTTCGTATTCATTTTGTGGGTCAAGAATTAACGCACTGATAGCCATAACCTATTTACCTCCAAAGACTGCACTGAATTTGTAATCAGGAAATTCTTGTCTTAATTGGTTTAAACTATTTTCAACTGCCTGTCTTAGTTCGGACGTGTCTCCATCTAACCTAAAAACAAATTCTCGGATATCCTTAATATCTTCAAGGTTAGGTATTTCTGATGAGCCATTCTTTGTTGCCCGTGTAGAAGTTGCATTTTCTAGTGCAGTAATCCGATTTCTCGTTTTGGTCAATATCTGTTTATCTGCAAATTGTTGTGGAGTTTGTGCAGGTAAACCTGTTTTGGGATTAACCTTATTGAGACCTTGAGCGGATTTATCCTCATAAAAAATCTTATTCACCAAATCAATCTCATCTAATACTCCTAAAGATTCTCCTCTTTGGTTTACTATTTCAACTTCTTTAGCACTTTTAATCTTAGGAGTTTTACCCATCCCCTCACCAACTTCAGCCTTAATACTCTTGTTGATTGAATTCGAAATAATCGGCCTCAAGTCTTCAGGTGTGCGCTGCACTAGCATGGCTAACTCAACATTTGCATATCCTTCGGACATGCCACCAAATTCTGCTGCTGAAAGACCTGCTGTCTGCAATCCCTCTTGTTTGACGATCTCCACAGCGTAGTAATCTGAGTAGAGCGTCAGCAGCGTCTTAGCTGCGAAATCACCATGGCTCTCAGTATTGTATTCCTCATATGCGCTGGTTCCCGCTGCTACCTGGAAATACCATCTGAAATTATTGTTATCCGTATCATACGGAATAATCCGCATCTCCGCATCACTAGAGGCATATGGCGGCGAATATGGTGCATTACTAAACCGATCTTCCCAGTACTTCTGAATTTCGTCGTATAGTTTCCCTTTTTTAGCAAATTGCGTGTTTGCTCGTTTTCCTCGTCTTCGACATTTTCCGGTAAAGCCTGATTACTCGCAAATCGAAAACCACCATATGTCCTTTGAGCTTTAATTAGACCGTAATCCAGACTAAATACAACATCTCTTCCAATATTTTGGGCTACCTTTACCATCGCGGAGAGATCTGCATATTCATTTACATCTGTGGTAGTAATCTCTTTGCCCTGTTTTATCTTATCATAAATTTGGTTGGCCTTTTCAGTTAGGGGCACGCAGTTTTCCCCTGCATAAGACACAGTGATCTGTGAAGGTTGCCGCGGCAAAAAAGAAACCTTGAAAGGCATGAAGCCGATCAAGGTTTTTACAAGGTATTAACCCTTTTGATGTTCCTTTTTCGCTAAATCAATCGCCACGGCTAATTTAATTTGAAATATTTTACTCAACCGTTTTTGGAAATCCTTCAGATTATAAGTTTCAATTAAAGGAACTTCCGAATGACTGACTCTGCTAATTTCAACCTTAGCAATTTTATCAAGGTCAACTAAAAAAGTGAATATATCCTCGCCTTGTTCAGGTGTCCAATCCAAAATATATGCACTTTTTACTTCTCCAAAAGTAGCTCTTAACACATTCAATATTGTTTCTGCTTTTCCGTCTTGAGCCAAAACCAAATTTGAGGCTTCTAATTCCTTTCTGAAATCCTGTTCTTGTTTACTCCCTATGAGTTTCACTTTATCACCCCCGGTGTAGCAGTAACTAGATTTCCATGCTTGTCGGTTAAATCGTCTCATCGCTTTCACTTAGAGATTGATTAATCATTTCATACGCAAGTAATTTCACCGCTTCTCTGTCAATTCTGCCATATTCGAGTATGTCTGCAATTTCATCAATCCTATGCTCAGTACGATCCGAATTATAAACATTTTGATACATTTTCAAAATATCCTCCATTTTTTCCTCCTACCATACGTAATGGTTTTTTTGCAGAGGCGGGAATTCCCGTCTCTGTCTGGGACTGAATCGCAAAAGAGGCAATTTGATCGTCGTTAGCCAATCGGGACGCCAGTCGAACTGGGGGTTTTCGTATACAAAAAGAAGACCTTGGGGAACTCCCAAGGTCTTTATTTATATCGTAATATTTATTCTTTTAAGTTGTTCCTCCAAGTTCCAGTTTTGCGTTTTTTTTCTACTATTACTAAACCATTTAGCACCTTCGCTAATCCATAAATCCCTATATTCTTCAATAGTCATTGGTTGGTCCATAGCATCATCATGAAAACCTGATTGAAAGCCACAACAAGGACAAATACATTGTGTTGCGTATCCTAGTTCATCCCTTTGTGGATAATCTAATCCATTATACCCACAAACCATACATATATGCATACTTTTTGCTCCCTTTTATGGCGATGCATTTGTAATTCTCATAAAATAATTATAACCAGCGTCAGGGTCAGAACTACCAAACTTGGGTTTATACAAACTTCCGATTGTTCCATCATTATGAACAAATACCATATCGTTAGTCTGCTATTATAAATTATCTTAGTATTCCCTTGGTATCTTTGAATAATATTAACTCCATCAACTTTTGATGTAGCTAAGTCGTACGCTAGATTATAATAATCATCTTTAGTAAAATCATCACCATATTCTCTTTGCGCGTTCGCCCTCTTTGATATAGCACCACGTACATGAATATCATAATGGTCATCAAAGTAAAGAAAAAAGGGCGAAGCCCGCCGAAAGATCAAAGCCGCTGAGCCTCCGGCAACCGGAACGCCTTACCCCATCGCCTGATGGGATAAACGGACTGCCGCTATTGATTCCTCTGTGCAGGGGTCTTGCTGGCTCTTCACTCCGATCCCGGACTGCGCAGCCTGTCCCCCATCAGTGTCTTGCCCTGCATGGGAGCTCACTTGTGGCAGGCTGTGAGGCTACCGCCGTGGGCATGGGCTTTGATCATTTGGGGTTTACGACACTTGGAAGCACCGAAAGGGTGTGTTGCATTTCCAGCGGAGAGCGGCGGTGACAAATAAGAAACGCCGCCAAGCGTAATCGCAAGGCGGCTAGTATGGTTACACAAAATTCTTTATAGGCTCAATCGCTCGTTTCTTACCATATCCTTCCCCAACTTAAATGGCGGAGGAGGAACTATTCGCTTCTGATTACTTTTCTTCCAGACTTCAGATGCTCTTGAAAAAAGCTAAAATCAAATAATTTCCCTTGAGAACTAGTATGTTCATACTTAGTTTTCTTTGAATGTGCACGCTTTGTACTGCTAATATTCGTAAAATCATAAGGAACAGTTTCTTCCGTATTAAAGATTAATGTGATTTTGGGGTTATTTTCAGTCACAATAATTATTGATGCGTAATAGTCATCGAGGAAAGATAGGTCGCCTCCACACATACAAACCACATCACCTTTATTAAGTGTATATGGCCAGGTATGATATTGCTTACGTCCTGTATGAAAATCTCCTTCAACTAACTTGAAATCTGCACCCTTGACGCCTTCTATTTGAATTTTCATTTTCCCAAATACAAAGAGCGAATCATCCTCTACTTGAAATCCTTGCATTTCTGCCTGATCTTTAAAATCATAAATATTTACAATTGAATTTATCAATTCAAATTCATAAACACCCTTAATATCATTTGGAAAATTCAAAAAAATGGTTGGAGTAACTTCCATATCAGCACCTACTATACCATCAAATTCTTTCTTACTAATATCAAGAGTTAGTTTCATCTTCATCCTCACTTTCTTGTAATAGTATACTGATCTAGCATTTCGGATTTGATATTTTCACCATCAGTAGTTTTATAGCTGCCGTCATTCGGAATCTCCCGTCTATCACCTTTGATTTGCAGCCCCTTATCATCTAATGTTTTCACTATTTTATTCATGTTAGAACGTGAACCAGTGATTATAATTTCCCCATCTTGAGATAAAACTCTTAATACCTCAGGATTCAATGCATCATAATTAAAAGGATTTTCGATGATAATTTTACTTTGGCTACCTGTTTTAATGTTAGATAGATTTGTAGCATCTCCATAATGAACTCCTGGAGCTTTAGGATCAATATCAATATTGTAAGCACCCTCTGTAGGCTTACCTCTTGCACCAATATTAAGCGTTCCATTGCTTGAGGCAGGTGCATCTAAGAATTTCCCTACACCCTCATGAACTCCCAATCCATCCCCGTCGGAGCCCTTCTTCTTGCCTTCAAACCCTTTCCCACCAGAGTGTTTCCCGTCGGGGATAAACATTTTTGTGCGCTTACTCGGTGAGAAGTTTGTTAAAAATGCGCCAAATACTCGAGCTTGATCCTCTTTGGACAGTTTGGAAAAATCTTCAACCGCTTTCTCCGCTTCCTCATACGTTGCTTTAGGGTCACTTACCCTTGCCCAGATCTCCTGACCGGTGTCAACCGCTCCATCGATAACTGCTTTTCCCGCACCAGGAGGATCTACCGCAGTATAGATTACAAAATCAAATGTGTCGGAAACCGAGCCCCCCATCTCCATGATAAAACCGAGAAGTGCTTCCTCAACAACAGTTCCTCGTTTTTCCTCTGGTTTTGAGAAATCAATATTGTCCAAATATTTATATTTTTCTATAAATTTCTCAGCTTTTTCCACTGAGATCTCGCCTCTGGCTACGGCGTCTTCTATCCGTTCTTTTCCCTTTCTTAGCTGTTCTTTTAATGTGTTAATTCTGTCGCCTGTCTGTTTAAGCTCCTTGAGCTGGCCTCTAATTTCTTTTAAAAGTTTCTCAGCTTCATCATGCTGCTCTTTGAAAGCCTTTATCAGCTTCTGTGTCTCCTCAATCTGCCTATCCAGTTCCTCCATTTCCTTTTGCCGCTGCTCTTCCGCTTCCCTTATCGATTGGTGTGCGGCTTCGAGCAAGGCCGCGTTATCTTCCTCAGTAATATGATCCATCGGTTCTCCATATGAGGGTACTATCCCGAATATGCTTAACAAATCGAATGGATCAAAACCGCTGACGAAAGGATTATAAAAACTTTCCGAGGAACTATTGGAACTGGAAGAGTCACTTCCTCCGTTAACACCACTCTGATTCCCGGAATTTCCACTTGATTTACTACTTTGGGACATGGACTGGATAATTTGAACTCCAGCATCCACAATAGCCCCTACAACGCTTCCGATAGCTCCTCCTACAAGTCCTCCTACGACTCCCCCAACGAGCGAACCCAAGCTGAAGGACGGATAATGCCCCGTCGGATCCACATACATGATCGGATTGTTATTCGCATACGTATACAAGTTCAAGCTTAACGGGTTCGAGTCCTCACCCCAGTAACTGTCCGCAGAGATAAACCGCCCAATATATGGATCGTAGTATCTCGCGCGCAGGTAATACAAGCCGACTTCCGAATCGTAGAACTCTCCAGCATAGCGGATCGCGCTCGTATAGGATTCTTCTACCGTCAGAATCGGGTTGCCAAAAATGTCGTAGTCGTACTGGTTCTCGACTTCTCCGCTCTCGCTTACGGTCTGTACCACGTCGCCGTGACCGTTGAACAGGTAGTAGGAGAGCTTGTCCGCCGCGTCGATGCGGGCGATGTAGTTGATGCCGCGCACATAGCGAGCTTGCATCGCACCAGCCCCGTCTGTCTCCAGAATAACATACTGGCGATCGTACAAGTAGTTCGTCACTTTCGCCGCGTAGCCGTCCTTCGAGCTTCGTACCGTCTTGCGAGTCCGCAGGTCGTCGCCATCGTAGACGTACTCGACCGTTACCCGTTCGCCTGCCTTGACTCTCTCCACTTGCTTCAAGCGGTTGAAGCCGTCATACGTATTGCTGACTTTCTCGATCAGGCTGCTGATGTCGCCCTCGATTTCATCCCCGTACGGGTTCCCGCCGGTCACTCGCCGCATGTCCCGGTTGTGCGGACGGAGGTAGCTGACCTTTTGGCGAATTTCGTTGCCGTTGTTGTCGTACAGGTAGCTGGTCGTTTTCTCCAGCACTGCTTTGCCGGCTTCGTCGCTCATTTTCTCGACGAGCTGCAGCAGTTCGTTGACGCCGTCGTACATGTACTCGCTTTTCTTGATCAGGTACTTCACTTCCGTGCCGCTCACCGGGTCCGTATAGCCGCTCGGCT
>NZ_JBYLHY010000060.1:0-19843 GCF_057749925.1 Paenibacillus sp. sgz302191 | reverse complement strand
ACGTTACAGCGCCGTCCACAAAACCTGTTGTACGGTCATAATTTCCCATTGCATCCATAGTCAGCTTTGGCACCTTGACCTCATTACCGCCGCTGTATTGAACAAGGCCAGCGTTTGGCTCCATCCAGCCCGATGTTGCTTGCGCTACGATCTGCTTATCCAGCGCTGTTTGAAAAATCTTTGCGTACTCTAAAATGTTTGCAATAGCCATCGTTTATAGTCCTCCTAAAATGTTTTGTTCAATGATCGATTGTGCCGAAGGGGCACCGCCGCCGCCACTACCTTCGGCAGGGTTTGTGCCTCTAAATGTTGTGTTTGGCGGTTGTTTCTCTGCGAACAAGTCCTTATAACTCGTTTTCAGCTCGGTAATCTGATCTTCCAAACCTTTCACCGTGCCGTCTTGCAGCAGCTCCAGCTTCGTTTTGTCGATCTTCCCGAGCAGCAGGTCAGGGAATTTTGCCTGAGCACCATTGAGCGCTTTTTCGATAGCAGATGTGACGGACAGGTCTTTCAGCTTCGCCTGGTGCTCCTCGGACTGCTTCTTGTTTGTATCCTGCAGCGTCTCGATCTGCTTTTTCAGTTCCTCGTTGTCGCCGGCAGACTTTTTCAGGTCCGTGAGCTGTTTGTCGCGCTCCTTGAGGGTATCGTCTGCCTGTTTTTTGGCCTCGTTTACCTCGTTGAACTTATCTTTAGGAATCCATGAACCATCAGAAACAAGCGCGATTTTGTGCTTATCACCCGCCTTTGCAACGACCTGGTTATACAGTTCCTCGCCTAACAGTTCTTTCAAATCCATCGTGACCCACTCCCAATTGGTTTTTATGGCGCAACCCCGCCGCGGGCGGCCGTGATGCTCCGGCCAACGAGCAGAGGCCCCGGCAGTCTCAGCCGGAGCCCAAATAAAAAGACACCCTCAAGTATTGAGAGTGCCGCTTATGATTTCCGTAATGTCATTTCTTGCCCATTTTTCTCTAATTGCGATTTCAATTTCTCATACAAAGGCAATACTTCTTCCGGGGCTCCTGGCTTTAGGATGACCGTATCATTACCGAATTCAATCCACGGAGCCAATTTCGGGGGGATAAATGGAATCATTGCATGCCGGCCTCCTTTAACTTTCTTTTCAATATCTTCATAACTTCCAAAGCGAGCGGACGCGGATTTGACGATCCCAAAGCTTCCGCAAAGGCTTCCGCCAAAAATTCTTTTGTATTTTTGTTCGCGTAATTACTCAGCTCGTCGGTGATATTTTTCGGAGTATTGGCAATGCCCAGATTAGACAAGGCTTCTATCATGATCGACTGCGAAAGTATCCCCTTATTAATGCGGGACCATATTACCTCCGCGTCATCAATCGTCAGCGCCGCCCCTGTCCAGGCCCCCATGACTTTCATCGCGTGGGCGTACTCAAGCAAATGACCGAACTCGTGAATAAAGAGCGATTCTTTTGTAGAGCCTACCGGCCAGTGCTTGGCGTCCACAGATGCCTTGATTATATCATCAATATCAGATGAGTTGTAATAATGTGATGAAATATTCAGATTGGCAACGGCCACTCCATTTGTATAAGCCAAACCGGCTTGAGCAACGAAATCTTCGGTGTTTACGGCAGTTATTTCCTTCGCGAATCCTTTTATGCCCGGGAACTCCTGTATGGCCTTATCGATTGCTCTATTCATGGAATTTGCGCTTTCTAAATCCAAGCCGCTGTAATCCGCGACTTCAAAGCCATAATCCCGCTTGGCAGCAGCTTCCGCTTCTTTCAACGTCTTTGCTGGGACGAAAGGAGCCGGTAACACAGGGCCATTATCCGGCGGCGGCGTATTGGCATCCTTGGGAGCATGTTTCTTTGCCCATTCCTCATATCTCATGTCGCCGGGGACATCGTAGGTCTTACCATCATCCCACCGCGCAGCTCTTTCTTTCACGTTGTCCTCGAAATGCGGAATATCGACGGTCCGGCAGCGGCCATGAAATGGAGCACAGTTCACGCCCGGCTGCGCCTCCGACACCTTGAACACAGTACCGTCCATAGTCCGGCAAATTGTCGAAGTGTATTTATCAAGCGTGGCAACATTTTTGAACTCTTCGACATTCAGTTCATCATACGCCGCGCGCCGTGATGCTCCAGAGAAAAAGGCAGATTCGGTGAGTACCAGGTTTTCAGCACGCGACCTTGAAACGCCCATCCGCTCGGAAAGCGCTGAAATCATCTTCTCCGAAGAATCCCCGCGGATTAAACCTTGTGTAAGTGTGGTCTGCAACTCACGGACAAGCTTTTCACGGTCTGCCCATATCCTGGAACTGAAATTGCGGCCGTCCGGCGCCCACGGCGTCGAAAGCAAACTATCAAGTTGCCGTTGATCCAGTTTGGCAAAGCTGGAACCGAGCCCTACGCCCTTCTGTAGCTCAAATATGCTACGGTAATAATTATCCTTATAGATGCCGCCTAGAAGCTCGCGTGTCCCTGCCTGACGCTTCGCTGCGAGCACTTCGACATGTTGCCGCATTTGTGTCTGCAAGGCTTCCAGCCTGCTAATATGAACCTTAGCGCTCGCATTCTCAAGTTCTTTCATCCAACGCTGATCAACTGCATTCTCCCGGCCCGCCTTGATGTATTCGTCTACGGTCCATTTGAATTCTTTCAGTTCCCCGGCTTTCAGCATTCGTCGCGCTTCGACCAAACTGACCCCGTTATTCTTGGCTAAACGCTGATACCAGGCGTCAACATCCTTTTGGATCTTGGCTATTGCCTTTTGGTACTCAACATTTGCTTGCCGAATGAATGCTTCGCCCTTGGCGAGCTGCGCCTCGTTCAATATTTCCATCCGCTGGGCCCAGTACGCGTCAGACTTCATACGCCCCCAGCTCCACCGGCTTGCTGATCGTTTGGATTAGCTCCAATACCGCCATAATTCTGAGCTTCCTCCATAGCAGCCGTTTTTTGTGCGTCAAGGCGCTCCATTTCCTTCTTCGCATCTGTAACCCATGGATGATTCGCAACAATCGTTTCATCGGATATAATGCCGACACTGTTCTTTGCGTTTGTGATCGTGTCCGTTTCATTGATCAGGATGTCCCGATTAAAAATAAAATCAACGGATTCATTCGCGAAGTCGCCGGCGCCGCTGTTGGCAAGGTGAACATCAATAAACCATCGAAGCTGCTCAAGGCTCGCTTGAAACTCCGTTTCGATGCTGTTGGCATCCATATCCAAATCAGCGTACAGGAATTTGAGCGATACACCGCTCGGGCTGCTGCCGAATTCCTTCGACTGCGTGTCCACGCCCCGCCCAAACTCGTATATGTCCTTCCGATTCATTTCCATATGCGTCTTGTACGCTTCGGTATCGATTGTAAGGCTGATCGTGTCTACCCCGCCCTCGCCTGTGACGAATACAACGCGATACTGAGATATGTTTTTCCTGAACTCGCTGCCGTTGGTGCCGCCGTGATCTTTCACCACGTATATGCTGTTTGGCAAATCCTCAAGATTGTTGCTGTTATCGCTTTTCCGCTTGTCGTAGTCATCAACGAGCGATTTCAAAAATTGAATCAGTGGCAATTCTTCGTCATTGTACTTGAAGCAAATGAAGGGGATCCGCTGCCAGTTATAAGGCTTTTCGACGCCGCCTCCTTCAATCACAAAAAAATGCGCCTGACTCTCAGGCGCTTCTACGTCATCAATAAGCTGCCCGTTTGTGTAATCATATCGTTTTACGCCTTCGAGACTCCAAAACTCAACCTTAGTAAGGATTTTTTTGATTGTTCCTTCGTAGGCTGTGACATTGTAAACCCGAATCATTGCATCCAGTTCGGTATGAGCAGCATCACGCCAAAGCGGAATGCACTCCTCGGATGGGATGCGCTTGAATGAGAGTGCGCCTTCTGCATTGTAATATACGTGCAGCCAGCCTTTGCCTTTATTCACGGCATCCTTGCCGAGATTCTTAAGCAAGCGCATCATTGCGCCATTAAAGAATCCATTTAGCTGCTTGTGGTATCCCTCGTTGTCGGCCTGTATGCTCAAAGGCTTGCTCAAGAGGTAACCAACTTTCTGATCAGTAAGCTTTCGGACGAAGTTGTGAACCAGTTTGTTATTGGCAAGATGCTCAACCGGTTTCAGCCGACCGCCTTCCCCGATAACTGTCCGCGTCCTGTGAAGGATATCCGTATTGCCGGTATAATAGCGCTCCCCTTCGATCATCTGAAATCGGAGCGGAGAGGAAAGCCAGTCACTGACTTCTTGCCGGATGATTTGCTCAATGGTCATTGCAGAAGCAGCGCCAGTTTCGAGTATGGCCGTAATTTCCTTCATTGCCGGGGTCATGTGCTCCCTCCTTTCTATTCGAACGAGACGCTTGCCTGCTTCATATCGTCTTCAAATGCGTATCGCGTGGCATCAATCGTATGATTGTCCTTATCTTCCAGCTTCGGGCGTGGATTGCCGTCTTGGTCCGTCTGATAGTCGATATCCTCGAACTCTTTTGCAATATTCGGGGTCCGCGCCGGATCGATCACGATTTCTTCCAAGTCATCCAACCACTTCTCGCCGTATTCCACGCTGCCCGGGCCTTTGCGGGCTCCCTTCATTCGGATACCGAATTCTACCCGCATTTCATCGATTGACTTCGGTTCAGAGCTATCCGCCGTGGTCATCATGCTTTCATACCCTTTTTCCTTCATTCGCTTGGCAACTTCCCGGTTTGCAAGCTTTACGCCGTAAATTTCATCCATTGCATATATCCGCCGGCGCGTCTTATCGTAATGCCAGCGAACAAAAGCAAAAGGATCGACGCCATATCCCCAGTCGTTACCTTGTCGGATATTATCGAACGTTGCAATTTCCTCGTCCGTTATGGTTCGGAAAACCAGGTTGTCAAACGGCACAACACCGCTCCCTATCGCTTCGCCCAAGTACTCCCATTTGTACTTAAGCGGCTTCGTCCGCTTCACTTCCTCCGCTTCCTCAATGAAAGCTTTGGAGATATGCGGATTGTTTAAGTATGTGGAATGATGCACGTAAGTTTTGGCTGCTATGAACTGCGATTCGTATTTCTTATTCGTCCAGCTCTGCTTACGCTTCGGCGGGTTGTACGAGTAATAGAACGCATAAAAAAGACCATCCGGCAGTTCCGCACGTAGCACGGAATTTTCAATGGTCGTAACTTCATCTTCGGTTTTGAATTCAGCAAGCTCCTCGATCCATAAGAAGGCAATTGGGAATTTGCTGACCTTGATAGACTTGATCTTGACCGGATCGTCCGCGCCGCGGAATATGATCCTATTTCCGAATGGCTTGTAGATCAATCGTAAGGGGCTTTGCTGCTCTTTCCATGAATCCCCTACCCCAAGTATGTCAATGGCCTCTTTTAGCTGCTCAAACACTGATTCGTTCAGGGTATTGGCAACTTTCCGTATGACAAGTGCCGTCACCTTGTATTTCATCATGTCTTTGATGACTTTCAATGCAATATGCGTCGATTTCGCGGAGCCGCGCCCGCCCTTCAAAACATGCCGCAGGTAGTTCTGGGAATTCGATGCCTGCCAGAAGGAATGGAAGTGCGGGGAAACGATGGTTGATAATACTACCTTCATCCGGGCCCACTCCCAATGTCGTCAATGATTTGAACCGGTTCTTTGTTCCCGCCTGTCAGCTTCTCTACTTCCGCCTTCAACTTCGTGATCCGAAGCCGCTGCTCGTCGTTCACTTCGTCGGCCGGCAGCGTGCGGAGCATCGTCTCATATTGCTTGATCATGGAGGTAATGCGGCCCATCGTGACCGACTGAGCCGATAGAGAACGGGCTTGCTTATCCCAAGCAAACTGTATTTCCCACTCGGTTTCTTCTGCTCCGCCGCCATCATCGCCGCCAAAGCATGTTGATTTTTTCTTCTTGATTTCTTTGGTCATATCGTCTTTGTCCTGCACATGCATAATTTCCTGGCCGAACATGAGATTTGACCAAAGCAGCCGGATTTGCGTGTATAGAAGGTCCAGCGTAGAGATTTTATCCGATGCCTTGAATATCTCGCGGAGCCGCGGATTGTTTGGGAGAATCTGCTTGCTGAACAGGCCATGCACGAATGCGTTGACGTTTCCGACCGGAGCGCCGCCACCTTTGTTATCCTTCGCATTCTTGTTTCCTTGGGGAGCCCCGCGCTTCGGATCGGGCTTTTGCTCCCAGCCGTCCTCACTCTTCCATTTCCGAACCCGTGCAGCATCGACTCCGAGTTTGGCGGCAATCTCGATGGGCTTCATCTGCCGGCCACTCTTTACCCATAGCCTAAATGCTTTGGCCCGGTTCGGGTCTTTAGGTTTTGACACTCAACCACCCCACCACCTTATGCAAGTTTTATGCACGGACATATGTATAAAACTCTGAATTTTGTACAAAAGTACTTTCGCACAACCATGCGGCGAACCGCTTAACGATGCGGGTTTTCGGCTTCAAATAAAAAGAACGTTTATGCATCAAATATGCAAAACGCTCGGAACCCGCGTCATTACGCCATTCTTCGAAATGGTCGGAAAATGATGTTTACGAATGTTAACGGGCTATTTTAGGTTTTATTCATGTTTTATGCAATCGAGCACAAAAGAAAAAAGCACCACATGGGTGCTTAGTCTTATTTCGAATTTATTTTTTCAAAATACAAAAGCAATTCTTCTTTGGTGGAACCATCTTCATGTTCCTCAATATCAAGAATAGCTTCAACAAATTGACCATGCCAGTACGAATCTGAATGAGGCCATCTAAGATTCACTTTGCCCTGGCTGTTCAATATTGCCAATAACTCGGTAACGCTATCTCTTTCTTCTGTGAAGAGTTCGCTCCCGTCATTAGTAATATATCTGACAATCATATTTCACACCCCCTTTTTCCCTCCATTTTCCAATACAAAAGGAGACTTGTAAACTATTAATTTTTATTAATTGAGTTTGATATTTGAGTGCTACCCATTTTTCGGGAGCTTTTCACTTCACAGCCAACCAGTAAACCGACCAAATCCCCCTAATAAATGTCAATCAACAAAGACATAACGTATATTTTGTTTCACTGGTCAAAACTCTGAAATTATTGATTTTATTAGCAGAATAAGCGGTTCGGAAAACGAGTGAAAATTACTTCTTTTTGTGTTTCAGTGTTCTAATAACCAACTCGTCTAATCGGTCTTGTGAGAGCCCCAGATAGCGCAATGTGATAGTTTCATGGCTATGGTTGAATGCATCCATTAGGTACGCTAAAGCCTCGGGATTTCCCTTGTAGAGGTGGTATCCGTAGGTCTTGCGCAACGTGTGGCAGCCAATCTCCGAGAGTCCAAAACGCCGGGCCACATTGTTTAGCATTCTGTAAGCCATGCTGCGATGGATCGGACGCCCCTTGAGCTTGCTTTTTCTCTTGGCCTGCCTGCTTGGAAATAAAAAGTCATCATCCTTCTTCCCCTGAATGTAAGCATCAAGCTCCGGCTTAAAATCAGGGGGTATGATTGACTTTTTTTCTTTTCCCGTCTTGGACTCAACAATCTTGATATGCGTCAATTTGACAGAATGGACACGCAGCATCAACAAGTCGCTGACCCTGAGTCCGGTATAGATGCCCAGACAGAAAAATATATAATCACGCTCACTCGTCTGCTTGAGGTATTCTTTCATGCCCTCGATGACTTCCGGGTCCCGGATCGGCTGAACGAACTTCATGACGGCAGCACCCCAATGCTGCACAGAGTTTGCAAATTAATACGGTCATTTTGGCGGATGGCCCACTTCATTCCGGCTGGCAGATTCGCCGTCGTTCTTCCGTAACAGGTCATCAGGGTCAAAACGTCTTCGTTTAATCTGAATGCCCACCATACGCCGCCCAGATAAAAATAATTGTCTTTGTTGTGACCGTAATCGCCTTTTTGAAGTTGCTTATTACATTGACTGACCAAATCATCATAAGCGATGTGCTCCACCCGTTCGCAATACCTCTTATGGGCGTGAGTGGTTAGCCCAACTCGAACATTTACATAGCGATTCATAACCCCTTCCTCCAATCGGAAAACGTTGTAGAGGTAGGCACCTTACGCCTCAAGGCAGAATCTTTCTTCCTGGGTGTTCGATTCCCATGCGAATCAATTTTGCACCCTGCCAGCCGACCGACATACATCGATCCCTGAAAACAACTGGCATTCTGTAGCTCCTATTTTGGCGTTATTTGATGCCTTATCACCGGAACTTACGTTCTCATATATAGGTGGCAATCGTATGACAAAAAACAGCCTAAATCCGAAGAAATAGGCTGTTTTGCAAATCATCTGAAATTTTTTTTTGAGCTCTAAATACAAGCTGTGAAACGCTGCCCTTAGTGATATTTAGCAACTCGGCGATTTCTGAATGGGTATAACATTCACCATGAGCGAGAACATAACATTCTCTTTCTTTTTCACTTAGCCTGGAGAGTGCATCCTCAATTTGATACCTTTGCGTATCCGTTAAGGTTGAAGGGCTGGCCGACCGTGTATTTCTGACGTAGGATTGCATTATCAATGGGTCTACCGGCTTCTCTCTCTGATAACTGGCGCGTCGCTCGATGCCTCTTTTGTTTCCTGGTCGCCGTCCTGTATGCATCCATTCAATCACAAAACTTACATCGGAAATCATTTCGGTGATAATGTCTTGGGCGGCCCTATCGTTTGCGGCCTCTGCTCGTTCTCTTGCCTTCTGCAACATTCGGTATGTCCCGCGATAGGATCGCTTTAGATCGGCAATACTTTCTAACCATCTTCCAGCAGGTTCCATCCATAGCACCCCTAATCTATTCGCCGATCCCGTGCCTGAGCATCGCAAAATTCAGTTGCAGCTTTGTGATTCCAAGCATTTCAGCGAGCTGCCTTCGTGGTAAATGCCGGTTATCAATAAGCATCTTGATTTGTTCTTCACTCATGGAAAGATTCATTGAGTCATCAATTAAATCGTCGTTGCCTGGATGGATCCGCGGTTTTTGTTCATGCCTGTCAATGACTTCATACGACATAACCACAACCTTGTATCCGTAGGCGCCTCTTTTCCCTGAGCGAAGTATCATTCCTTCATCTTTCATTTTCTTAAGGATTGACCGAAGCGTTGACCCTGGCATTTCAAGTTCCTCCGCCATGGCCTCCGCGTTATCGAAGGATTTTTTTATTCGTTCATAGATCATAGCTTCTTTGGGTAGTAATTGGAGCATACTTTTCCTCCCTTCTAAATCTGCATTGTTGTTTGAATGGCTGCCGGCCTTGCTGGAGCCTGGACTTGCTTGAACACGGGGTTTAAAGAAGTGAATTTGTCCAGCAGAGCAACCAAAACCGCAAAGAAAGGCTTTAGGTACTGCTCCTTCATTTCTTCGTATTGCTCCTGCGACTCCCAGGCTCGGGGGCCATAATCCGGGCGCAAAACCCATCTTGTACCCCCGGACCGGAGCCGGGTTCCGCCACAACGGAATCCGTTCAGTATCCCGGTCAGTTCTTCGTCGTACTCATAGGCCAATGCAAGCAGCGCCGCCCATAATTTCGAATCATCCTCCAGGTCGGGCCTCGGATCGTCGCATATCCGATATTCAATAACAGGATCATATGTTTGGTTTGAAGGCTGCACGCTGCCCGAATGCGTAGACGTCTGCGCATTTTCCTTTAATTGCTTTCGAAGGCTTCGGCATTTTTCTTCGACCACTCGACGTTTCGGATCGTCTGGCCGAAGCGTGTCCAACAAAGCCTCGCCTCTCGCCAAACGATCCTTTAGATCACTGAGCTGCTGCTCGTTCATCGGTAAATTCGTAATTTGCTACAAATGCCTGCAGCTCCGTTGAGAGCCCCTTGGATTGGATGAATGACATGAGAATGTCTTGGGTTACTTGCATCGCCTCAACAACCGTTTCGCGCTTCTCGGCTTCCTCTTCCTCAAGAAACCGCATGCGCCAGCCTTCACGCTCTCGTGACTCGTGGTATTCCCGAACGCCTGCTTCCAGTGCTGCCAGCCCAGCAAAAGGGACTAACTTACGGATGAACAGGAATTTTTCTTCTCTGCCGGCCCCGTTGAAATCTACTTTGTCAATTTCTGCAAGCTCATAGATTTGTTTGCACAACGTGTAAATATACCATTCATTATTTGGGTGTTTTCTAATAAGTACTCGCCATTGATTGATGTGTTTCAATGCCTTAGATCGTTTTGACTCAACTGAAAAGTCTTGATTTTTATTTACAATTTCAGCAAGTGAAGCCATGACGTTCTCATCGTTCACTCGAATATCATGTACCGTTTTTGATAGTTCCCGTTGGCTTACCCCTTGGAATTTTTCGATCATGTTTTTCCCTCCCGAATTTAAAAGTCCCATTCCCGCAGTTTGTAGTCATTCCGTATCGATTCAAGCGTTCCACGGTATTCATTTATCTTCTGCCGTTCAAAGGCTGTCACATTAGATTGGAGCAATGCCTCTGCCTGCTGCTGCTTCGAGAAAATCCGGTCGTATTCTTCGTCCGTTTGTATGTCATCAACGGGGATTTTACCGTTTCGCAATAGGTGTAAGAAATCGTCATCGCTCAGGGCATCTATGATTTCGTCGATGTTATCGATCAGGAAGTCTTCGTACTCAGCGGACAGGACGCCGCCTTTGACGGCAAAGCGGCATGCCTGCAACACTGTAGCTTTGTATTCCTCTCGGGGGTTTTCCATCAAGGGAATACCTCTGTGATGTACATACGGGGCTTGTTAAAACTGAGCCATATAGGTTGCTTCCCGCCCCGGCGTGTCTTCTTCGATTCCAACTTATGTGTTGCTTGGAATGGAGCTGCTGCAGCTTCTTCCTCGTCAAGCACTCGAAGAAAAAACATTGCGTCTGCTTCGTTCGCCATTTGCCGGGCGTTCTGCAGTTTACCTTCCTCGTTAAGCTGCGCGATGAGGATACAAGCCGTTCCAAGCTCCTGCGCCAGCTTCTTACACTCCTTCGCAATGTCCCGCATAACCTGCCATTCCTGTTTGCCTTTGCTATTTTCCAATTCCATCCGACCGACGTAATCAATGACCAAAAGGTCAAGCTCGCCGTATTCGATTTGGAATTTTCTCGCAAGCCCCCTGCTCTTTTCCGGGGTCAATACAGGAAGCACAGAAATGTACACCCGCGATTTAGTGTATGCTTCAAACGCTTGCCGGATCATGGTCCTGTCCTGAGAGGAAAGTAGCTTGCCGCCTGTATAGATATGCTCAAATTCAAGATCCGACATTTGGGCCACAAACCTACAAACAATTTCAAACTCGTCCATTTCAGTGTTTTGGTAGTACGTCCGGTAGTCCTGGTGAATACTGGCATGCCGGACGATGTTTTGCGCCAGCGTCGTTTTTCCTTCTCCTGTTTCTGCTGCAACAATCAGAAGGTCGCCGCCCTTGAGGCCCTTCATGATCCTATCAATGCTCGGGAATCCATCAACGTTTGTTTCGCCGTTCCATGTGATTTCACGCGAAAGCTTGACGCCGAAGGTACTCTCTTTGCTCTGGAATCGCCGTTCAAACTCTGCTGCAGCCCGCATGCCGGCATCCTCTGGCGTGATGATATCCTTGGCCCCTTCTTTCAGGTTCAGCCGAAGTATGCGCTTCTCCACGATCTCCGTGACGCTGCCCAAGTCCTCGCCATTTTTGCAAATTTGTGCAATATCCTTTGCTGCATTGAAATATGAACGTCGCACATACAGTGTTTGCAGGTTTTCCAACCAGTACGAAAATGATGATTCTGTAATGGGCGAGCTTTTTAACGCCATTAGCTTTTGGTTGGGCAAATGAGCTCGCAACTCCTTATACACTAACTGGAAAGTAGGCCGTCCATTCTCCGTTAGCTCGCTGATCGTGTTGAAAATGGATACATTGTCCATGTCATCAAAATGACCGGGTGTTATTACTGCCATGCCTTCGTAAAGCGTTTTGTCAGAGAACAGGAGGCCCGCGAGCACATTCACTTCTGTTTCATAATCGTGCATGTTGTCTATCATCGGCGTGGCCTCCGCATGTCGTCTGGCGGTTCCTTGGGTACGATCTTATCCGGGTCGAATGCTGCTTTTGCTCGGGCGATAATGTCGGCAGGCATCGGCAGAAATTTATTTTCCCGAAAATGTTGGTCCATGTATTTTTTAGAGTCAGCAAAAGTCATGTTACCAAGCACTCTATTCCAAGACTTTACCCGGCCCTTTGTGACTTCATAGCTCGGAATGAATTCAGTAATGGTTTCAAGTAAATCGTTTGTTTCCGTTAAGTTCACGGTTATTTCCCCTCCTGCATTTCCCTTTCTAGGGCTTGTAATTCCTCCTGAGAAAGCTTGCCGTTGTTATTGACTCCCGTTCGCCTACCACCGCGCCGCCGCTGATCCGTCCTAATCCAGTTTCGTATCGTGCGGTTATGATCGTTTTTGATTTTGCTGGGACGTGACATATTTTCAACATGGTAGTCGCTCAATTGGGAAATCCAGTAATCAAACTCTGATTGCCCAAATTCTTCGATGAGTTTGTCTGCTTCTGTTTGAGTTAAAAAAACCATTTCTGCGAATGGAATCTTCCCCGCAGGGGGAGACAATATCTTTTCTTTTTTAATCTTTTCTTTTTTTAAACCTTTTTTAAGAGCCTCGGAAGCCGCGCCACTACTGGGCTCATCGGTTGTCGAACTTCCCTTTTTAGGAAGTCCATCTTCCCTTTTCAGGAAGTTTTTTTCTTCCGAACTTCCCTTTTCAGGAAGATTGTCCGTCCTTATCGTTCCCTCTGATACTTCCTGTTTCGGGAATTTTTCTTCATTATCAAACTTCCCTTTTTGGTAAGTTTTTTCGTGATCGAAAGTTCCTGAATCAGGAAGAATACTATCGACATCCTCGGCTATCAAACTTCCCTTTTCAGGAAGTGAATTCCGCTCTTTTTTCGCTTCTACCAAATTCATGTGAATTAGTTCCTTATAACGTTCGTCATCCCATCGAAAAACTGGGGATACCTGCCAAAAGTCATAATCTTTGTTGAACAGATATTCCCCCTTACCTTCTCCTTTGACGATGACTTTGCTATTGATAAGGTGCCAAAGCTCGTCCTTGATGTGGTTTTCCCTAACGCCGCAAAGGGAAAAATCCTTCTGTTTTGGTATAAGAGCCACTTTCCGGCCACAGCCGTATGAAAGTCGTAAAATCAATAAGAGGATATCCTGCTGCCTTTTGGTGAAGTCTCGACGGATGATTTCAACCCATATTTCATTTGCTATTCCAACAAAACCGTGCTCTTTTTGGGGGTTCGCCACCAGGTTCACCTGCTTTTAAGAAGTCGAAACTTCGCACTTCCCAAACGCCGCTTCCATCAATTCAGCCGTCGTGCCCTCAAGGATTGAAAAAGCAATGTCGCAAAAAAACTGCTTGATTTCATCCCATTCAACGCCAAACATTGCGTCGAAGATTACCTCCGGGCCGATCTGTTGAGGAGGCCTTCCGGCTGCTGCTGCACGCCAATCAAACCCAAGATGATGGTACTTGCCTTGATAGTATTGAATACCTTTAGGAACTGCTGAGAACTTCTGAAATGCATCTATAAGTTGATTTTCCAATGTGGCCGTTTGTGTCATTTCAAGCACCTCCACAGGATTCTTTTAACTGCTTAAGAAATTGGTAGCCTTGAATAAACCCGTTGATAAAGCTGTTTTCCTCGCTCAATGCACGGCAGAAAGTTTCGGCAGTAACATAATCATCGAAAAGTTTCTCTTGTTCTGGCGAAAGTGTAGGATTCAGCAAGTTCAGGTTTCTGTCACTCTCCGTGCAAGCTTCATCAAACCATTTAGGATTAAATTCCTTAAGGGACTCACGGCCCAGCTTAAGGTAATACATTTTACCCAACTCGCTTAAAACTTGGATCATCCCAGCTTCGAACAAATCGGTATTTGCGCTATTTTGCGACGAGAAAATGCTCGGGAGTTTTTCAACCTTTAATTTGTCACTACCGACCATAGCAATGCGATCACCCATTATGTTTAGTCACCCTTCCTGAAAAGTCTGCAAGTTCATAACCAAGTTTTACGCCGTCAGCAATTCCAATGGAGTAGCCGGCATCAATGCCTTCCTGGAGCAGCCCATTTACTGCGTTATGGATTGCATCATACTGTTTAGAGCCTATTGATGGTTTAATGAGTTCCATAAGAGAATCGAATTGTGATCTTGCTTTTATTACACCTTCTTGACTTTCCGCCAAGCCTTCAACACCATCTAAACGGCTAGTAATAAAATCGTTTAGTACCTGATTCAATACAGCTCACCAACCTTCATGCCATCCTGCAGCCCGGTTAAATAAGCTTTTTTTATTGCAAAAAAAAGAATCGGATCGGTCAGACCATCCATTTTTTCAATTAGATACCTTGTATCTGCATCGGCTTGATTGAGAATTGTCAAGAATAAGTCCATATACTCATACTTAGATGAAGTAAACTGGATCGAATCGATTACATCTTCTTCCACTTCTCTTATGCGATCAGCGATTGATTTTACGAGTAATTTGGGCATATTAACCTCCTGGAATCCGAAGGCAGCTCTTGCGCTGGATAAACAGATTATGTATAATATTGCGCAAGAGCATATTGCTTCGGGCATTTTTTTATGAAATCACCTTACGTTCTTGGCGGGGCAGCAAGGTGATTTTTGCATTTCATAAGCCTATTCACTACTACCAACTACAATGCGATATTTCCCCAGGACACTACTATCAAGCTCCTTAATGACTTGACCGCTCATTGCCAAATGATGAATTAATCCATCAATTTCCCTTAGAAATTCAGGCTTATCACGATCCAATTCATAAACTTCGACTCCATTGTTAGCATCAACATGCGAATTTGCTTTTGCAATACCTTCTGGAGGGATGACTGAACTTGAAAACCATGCTGCATAGCTATCGCTTGCAATACAAATATCAATCTGGCAATCGCTAATATGTTTAGAAAATGAATGTCCCTTTAACTCAAAACCTAAGCTTGCTTGTCCAAGATAAATAAGGATCGAATCCCCTTCTTCCCCTCCTTCAAATGGCTCAGCTCTTACTGGCTCAGATACTATTCCTAGAATTGGATCAACGTTATTAAATGCTTTAAATTCTAAGGTACAGGTCGCGTTATATTCATTAATGAGTTCTAAGAGAAAAATGACTTCTTTTGCGTTTGATTCCGCCATTTTTATAACTCCAGGCTGCACGTCTCCCGGGTAAATGTGCTCTACGTATTCAGCATTTGCGCGGCCTAATGCGTCTTGCAATTTGTCAAGGTTGGCGGCACGTTCTCTGAAACCGTCAGCGTTAAGCTTATCCCCTTCATGCAGCTTATTAATTACCATTTGGCTTGCTGCCCCTTGTTGGTATTGAATGCCTGTTACCGCGTCCAATACATCCTCGAAGCACAAGCTTCTTACAACGTTGATCAAGTTCATTTCCTGTTTTGTGAGATTCATTTAAAATCGCTCCTTGTTTTTTTATAGGGAACCGATCGATAGTTCTTTAACGATGGTTGTGTAGATTTCTTTTAAACGCTTATCGTTTTCGATCACGTCCAATTTAGACGCTTCCTTGATTTTGGTTTTTGTTGCCCCACTCTCTTCCAAGCGCTTTTTGAGATTGGCCAACTTTACGTTAAGCCGGGCTCCAGCACGTTCATCAAGTCTTTTATAACTATCACTTCGAATTTCTCGATGATCACCGTTTGTTCTTGCCACCGCTGCGTTTATCATGGAATTTATCGATGCTCTCCAATCCTCATCACGCTGCATGAAAGTTTCTTTAATGGCCGATACTGTTTCTTTCGAGTTATTGACTTCAACTTGAAGTATTGCGACCTGAGCCTTAACCTCTTTCATAGATTGGGCTTGTAAAATTATAAGATCTTCAATACCAGTGATAGGTGTCTGCTGTGGAAGAAACGCTTCTGCCAATTTATCTTTGGCTTTTAATTGATATTCGATCAACTTGTCAGCAACATCCGGACTTTCACTTTGCATCGCAGGAGTAATTGAGATTTTAGCTAACCATAACGGGAGGAATTCAAGATCGATTGTGAGCACTTCATTGTTAGGATCGATTACCCCTGCTTGAAATTTCAAGCACCCCTTTTTTAGAACGATATCATTTTGAATTTTTTGCACCTGATTGTCTTTTTGGGATTTGTCAAACCCAATACCTCTGCAGATATAGGACACCCCGACACGAACCTTGCCGTCATTCGTTTTTACGCCTAAGATTTCAGCGCCGTTAAAATTTACCAACTTTTGTTCAACTGGAATTAATTGATTACCCATTCTCATTTTCTCCTCCCCCATTAGTGTGAATCCACCCGTATACTTCCTGCTCAGTCACATAACCAGCTTTGATCATCATGCCTATGTGTGTGCATCCAAGTGCGGTAGAGATTTTGCGGATCATATCTGGTGATGGAATTCCTTTGTGACCATTTTCTATCTGGGATAAATATGATTGTGATACCTCAGATGATTTACTTACTTTGTGAGTGCTCATCCCTTTTGATTTCCTTAGCAGTTTCAAATACTGACCGAATGAAACAGCATCCAATATTTGTTATCCCTCGCTTTCGTTGTTCCACTTCACGTTTTGTACCTTTACGTGAATGCTAGCATATGGGAACATATGATCCCGTGCCAAACTACGGCCAATGTTAGGCCAAGCCTTGCAGGCCCTTTTGTTTTTCTTTCCAGTTGAGTAAATCTTGCTTGTCGATTTTCCTGCTTTTGCCGATCAAATAGCTCGGTATACCGTTTGCTCCCGGGGAAAGTTGGCAATACTCATAGATACGGCCACGGGAGATACCAAGGAAATCCGCACAGATTTGCGGTGTACAAATATCAGGCAAGTCCTCTGCCTTAAGGATTTTTTTGCTATTTGGCAATGATTTTCACCTACCTTTATCTCATCAAAATTTCAACGAGCGGCTTGATTTGACAGAGAACTTTCAAATAAATTACTCTTTTCGAGTATTTTTTCATCAAAAAAAATGATCCACTCAAAATTCAAAACCATAGCAATTTCCTTTGCAACAGACACACTAGGTTGCCTTTTCCCTTGTTCAATCATTGCATACGTTGTCCTTGCTACATTTACCTTCTCTGCAACAGCTTCTTGTGTCATTTTAAGTTCTGTTCTCATTTTCTTAAGCCATAGCCGATTCAAATTAGTCCTCCTTTCTCTTCTACTCGAAAAGCGTAAACCTATAATACTACACGAAAAGTGTATGGTCAACAATTATTTACTCTTTGCGAGTCATCGGTTATAATACACATAGAGTGTAATTCAAAAAAAGATAGGTGGCGTATATGACATTTGCGGTTAGACTACGTAAGTTAAGGACCAATAAAAAAATTACTCAAGGGGAATTCGCTCAAAAAATTGGAATCGCTCGTACTACATACGCGAGCTACGAACAAGGTTTTAGAGAACCCGACTTTGAAACGCTCCAAAAAATTGCAGAATTTTTTGATGTTGCTACTGATTACCTTTTAGGGAGAACAGATGACCCAACACCGAATCTTACTGAAACACCGAATTCCATTAAAGCTTGGTTGAGAACTGCCAACAATGATCTGACTGAAGGAGAGAAAGAGGAACTAGCAGAAGACTTAGAAGAATATTTCAAAATGAGAAAAAAACGTATCTTAAAAGACCGCGAAGGCAAATGAGGTGCATTTATAATTGGATCAATCAATATTCCTTGAACCTGAGAAGAGAGCAAGAGCGCTTTTTCGTGAATTCTATTCAGTCATAAATTTTGATCCGCTTAAGTATAGATGCGATTTGTTAATCATTAACCTTGCCGTAAAACACAATATTAAGTTGGATCATTTCCCTTTTAGAAAAGAATCATTCTGTGGGATGCTTGCCATCGACGAAGATGAAACTACTATCGTGTATAACTCTAAGCATATTCCAGAAAGAAGAAATTTTACAATTGCTCATGAACTTGGACACTATTTCTTGCATAGAGATAAACAATCTCAATTTTTAGACCGAGCTGAGAATATGTTAGAAAATGCAGACGAAATATTTGAAAAGCAAGCTAATGCCTTCGCTGCAGAATTAGTTCTCCCAGAAGATGTATTAAGACTTGCGTTAGGTTATAGATATAATTTCTTCAGAATTTCTAAAGCGACCTATACTTCGAATGATTGTTTGAAATGGCGATTAGTTACATATTTAATGCAAAATTTCAATCTTTCGAGAAGTGATAGCCTTCTGTTAATAGAAAACTATAAATTTCAGTCTGCTGCTAAAACTCCGCAGGATTCAATTTTTTTTAAAATCATTTATCCAGGTTCGCAATCTAAAAAAGAGATTGATAAAATTCTTTTTGAACTTCGTGAAGGTTCCACCAATAGTCCCGATAATAATTTTGGCGGATTAAGAAGGCTTTCATCAGTTGATTTTTAATGATTTTCTTGTACTCATTTATACGTAGTTTTTTTGTGAAAGGAGATTTTTTTATATGGCCTACATTCGAAAACGCGGAAAAACCTGGTCTTATACCGTCGATATTGGCAGGGACCCGGTAACAGGAGAAAGAAGACAGGATACAAAAAGCGGTTTTAAAACAAAAAAAGAAGCTGAGATAGCAGCAGCTAAAGTGGAAACTGAGGTTGCTGACGGGGTATTTGTAAAAGAATCGAACACGACATTTGAACAATTTTCCGAAACATGGTTAAAATTATACCGCGCAGAAAATCACAAAGACGGATCCAACCGTCAGCGTGAATACCAAGTTAAGTCTTTGCGAAAATATTTTGCAAAAGTTCGCTTGCGAAATATCACTCGCAAAAGCTACCAGGACGCTTTACTTGACATGTCCTCAAAAATGGCACGCAATACTGTTGTAGGTATTCACGGAACAGCGCAAATGATTTTTCGCAAAGCATTGGAATTTTCAGAAATCAAACAAGACCCTACAGAATTTGCGAAAGTACCGGCAGCATTAGAGACGGAGGAACTTCCGAAGTATATGGAAAAAGATCAATTGGCGGAATTTCTGCAATTGGCAAAGCATACAGGGCTTGAAGGTGACTATCTGGCTTTTTTAATAATGGCATATACAGGTATCCGCGTTGGCGAACTTTGTGTTCTGAAATGGTCTGATGTTGATTTTGATTCACATACTATTTCTATTAATGGGACTCTAAATAACCCCACCGACGCTTCCACAGTATATAAAGTCGAGACTCCCAAAACAAAGTCCGCTCGTCGAACAATTGATGTTGATCCGAAAATAATTGCTGAACTGGAAACGCACCGCAAGAAACAAAATGAATTTAAAATGTCTAAACGAAAGGTATACCATGATAAAGGGTTTGTTTTCGGAAGAACGGATGATGCATTTGGATATCCGCCAAAACGCCGAACTATTGAACTTCGAATGGACCGCTTGACTCGCTGCATGAATCTTCCGCGGCGTCTTACACCTCATTCGCTCAGACACACTCACACTTCCTTGCTCGCAGAAGCTGGGGTAAGCTTGGAGGCAATAATGCAACGTCTCGGCCACAAAAACGATGCAACCACCAGACTTGTCTATCTTCACGTCACAAAAACAGTTAAGAAAGAAGCATCAGAAAAATTCTCGGCATTAATGAACGATGTGGTCAAATTGTGAGCAAATGCATTTCCATAATCATTAGAACCCCCGTAATATAAGGCCTCTGAGCATCATTACAATAATCAGCATCATCTATTTTGGGGCTGTTCTATTTGATTGAATGTGCATTAATGTGAAGATATACGGGTTTTGTTATTGTCCTACTTACCGAACTAACGTTCTGTTTGACTCGTATTTCCGTGGTCAAA